>DATJNS010000018.1:0-4325 GCA_035507915.1 Candidatus Sulfotelmatobacter sp. | reverse complement strand
GCGTTCATCAGCCCCATCGCGGCGCCGAGGTTCGGGTTCTGGATGAGAGCTTGCGCCGTGGTGGTTGCCCACTGGACCTGCTGCACAGCCTGTTGGAGTTGTTGCAGATAAACAGCGTAGTTTTTCAAATCCTGGAGGTAGGATTTGACCTGCTGCGCGATGGAACTGGCATCGATCACCGGCATGTCTGCGCGGGCGTTGCCGATTGAGACCCCGAGGACAGCCGCGCCTGCCAACAACGCGGTCCTGATCTTGCTCATGCCGCTTTCCTCCCGTCGCGAACCCGTCTCAACTCATGGAACCTGGCGATCAGACGCACCGGATCGTCGTCGCCGACCTCAGCACGCGCCTGATCGAGCAGAAGCACATTGACCCCGTTTCCCGACAGCACGGCGAGGTCATCGTCCAGCCCGTCGAGCGGCAGATGCGCGACGACAGACCGGTCCCCCTGTTTCAATAGAAACATACCTGACCCAGGCCGCAATTGCCGCACGATCTCGAATTCTCGCGGTGTCAGGCCGAGGCCGCCTTCGCCGTAATCCTTTTGGTCGGGGCGGCTGTTGGCAAAGCTGATGATGGTGGGCGACTGCTCGCGGATGGTGTGTCCGATCTCGGACACGAGTGCATCGCGCGGCGATTGCGTGGCGAAGATGACCGGCGCATTCAGCTTTCTATACGTCTTGAATGCGTTCTTAATAACCTCCGCGAAGGCTGGCTCCTCGATAGCCTTCCAGCCTTCGTCGATAATGAAAATCAGGCGCCGCCCATCGACCAGCCGCTCCAAGCGGTTGAACAGCACGGCCATGACCGGACCGCGTGCCACGCGGTCATCCAGGAACTTTGTGCAGTCAAAGCCAAGCACGTTGGCATCGAGCCGGATGTCATCCCGCTCGTTGTCCACGACCCAGGCGAGTTCGCCGCTCGGGGCGCACCATTTCTCCAGCCGGGCGCCGGCGCCGCTGCTGGACGGCCCCAGGAAGGCCCGGATCTCGCCTAGCCAGCGGTTCGCGGGCGGCAGTGCCATGACCGCGCGCAAGCCGACGGCAAGCCGACGGTCTTCTTCCGGCGTCATCGTGTAGTCGCTGCCCGAGACGATCAGGCCACGGATCAATTGCGCCAGAAAGTTCAGATCGTCCGGGGTGGCGTCGAGCGCCTTCAGCGGTGCGAGGTTGGTCGGGTTCCTGAGCTGGAGATACCGGCCGCCGAGGGCACGGATGCAAATCTCTGCCCCCCGATCTTTATCGATGTAGACGACCTGCGCGCCGAGGCGTTCGGCTTGGCACGCGGTCATGGCGAGCAACGCCGTTTTCCCGCTGCCGACCTCGCCGCAGATAAAGCCGTTGCCGACGCCATTCACGTGCAGTTGCAGGCGGTACGGTGTGCCGCCGAGCGTGCGCACCAACATCAGCGGCCGGTCCCAGAACCCATCGGCTTCGCCCGCCGGATAGGCGTGCATCGGCGCCATGGCGGCATAGTTGCGCGACGACAAGACGCCCGGCCGGGGGCAGTAACGGTTGTTGCCGGGGATTATGTAAACGTAGGCCGCCTCAAGGGCCTTGTCCTCGCGGGAAGAGAGCGCGCCGCCGTCGGCCAGGTCGCGCCAGGCGGCCGTGGCGATGTCGCCAAGGGACGCGATGTCATCGCAGAACACGGTGACGACCAGACCGTAATCGCCCATCACCATGCGGCCCGACTGGACGTCGTCCATCGCCGTGTCGAGTTCGGCGATCTGGCTGCGCGCCCTGTCGTTGGCGCCCAACATCCGGTTTTGCTTCCGGCCCATCCGCGTGATGGCGTCGGCCTTGGCGATGAACCGGAACGTCTGCTTGATCGTGCAGCGGTAGGAACTGGACAGGAACGGATCAAAGATCCCGGGCGGCGTCCTGGCGGGGAATTCGCGCATCCCGAAGCAGGCGACGAACGTTGACCGGCCGGGCCCCCTGATCTCGATCGTCTCACGCCCGACGATGATGCGCTCGGAGAAGATGTGCGACATGGGGCCGGCCGGAAGGCCGATCGGGCGCCACACGCCCGTCATGGCGAAGACGATCGCCTCGGCGATCTCGGAAAACAGCTGCCCGCGCGTCTCGCGAAGACCCAGCCGATGCGGGCGATAGGCAGCCAACTCCGTCGCGAGGAGGTCGCAGATACGGTTGAGCCGCGCGATGCGCTCCTCCGGCGGCTCATCGTCCATCTCGCGCTGGCTGCGCCTGGCGAGCTGCTCGCCGATCCACTCCCCGGCATAGCGCGGCGACCGGAGCTGCAAGACGAGCAGGGTGCGGTTCCAGTACAGCCGGCCGTCGAGCAGGCGCGCGCGATACCGCGCATCCAGCGCGGCCGCGTAGGGCGAGCGGAAATCGCCGTCCGGGTAAATCGACGGATCGCACAGGCCGCGGCAAACCAGATGGCCGATGATCAGCCCGTCGGTTGCGATGTTGCACCACGTCCGATTCAGGCGCGACCAGCGGCCCCGAATCTGTTCAGGCTCCAGCGTTTCCCACGGCAGACCCTCGACCTCGATCACCGCCAGCGCGCTGTCGTCGCGGTTCAGCACGACGCCGCTCTCGGCATGGCCGACCAGCGGCACGTATTCGCTCAGCAGGCGCTCGGGAGGGCGGAAATTAAACACTGATCGCCAACTCCCGCGCCCGCCGGGGCCAGCGCGAGGGGAGCGGCGACAGCGACGAGCCGCCCCACTCCTCGGTCGCCAGCGACCGCCCCTTCGTCTCGACGAACAGGCGCCAGATGCGGAAGAAATTGTAATCGACCGACGTGGCGTAGCGCATGACGAGATGCACGGGCACGCCGACGCCGATCCACCAGACAGGAATCGGCGCCACATGATTGAACCAGTCGCTGAGCAGGAACGTCACGCACAGGTTCAGAAGAAAGCCTTCGAGCGGCACGCCCCATTTCATGGCTGGCCGCGTCAGCGCGATGAAACAGGTGTCGCTCTCGGCCTGCATGGTTCAGCCGCCCAGGAAGGTGGTCACGATCCACGCCGCGGACAGTGCGACGGCGCCGCCGGCGAGCACCTCGAAGATGCGAACGAGCCGGACCCAGCCGACGATCGCCGCCATCGCGGTGCCGGCGATCGCGACCGTGATCAGCGCGATGCCGAACGGTCCCAGGATGAAAGTAGAGAGGTTCTGGATGAAGGTGAGCAGGCTCATGGTTTCACCTGTTGCTGGAGAGGTCGATCTCGCGCGCGGGCGATGGGCGGAGGAAGACGGACGCAGGGTCAAGCGAAGCGGTCGGCGCGGCGAGTCTCGCGCGGACTGGTTGCGCGTGTGACATCTTATTCATGGCGGCAACGATCCGCTCCGGATAAGCGTTCGAGCACGCCACGCGGCCGGTATTGTAGAGGCACGATGCGGCTCGCTCGTTCTCTGCCGTGATCTGCACCCCGGCGCAGATGTTCGCTTGCGGATCGAAGGCGGTGGCGACGGTCAGGCCGGTGCGCGAGAGGTTCGCGACGTTGATCTGCATCAGCCCCAGATCGATGCTGCGGCCACGGTCGATCAGAGCCGTTGCAATCGCGATGGCCATTGCCAGCGACGAAGGATGGAAGCTCTCGCCCGAGATGTTCTCGTGAATGGCGAGCGCGTCGTCCTGCGACTCGATGGCGGCGGTCGCCACGATTCGCGGC
The DNA here is from genome assembly GCA_035507915.1 of Candidatus Sulfotelmatobacter sp. Lineage (GTDB taxonomy): Bacteria > Pseudomonadota > Alphaproteobacteria > Elsterales > Elsteraceae > JACQAI01. Next base: position 676 of record DATJNS010000018.1, on the reverse strand, counting down.
AGCATCCAAGGGGGTGCGTGGCACGCCATGGCGAGCTGGGCGACCAGCGCGGCGGCGACGGCGCTCATGCGGGCCTACGCTCTCGTTTGCGCTCGCAAACGGGCGGTTTTCGGGTATGTAATGACCAGCCCAAGGGCGCCCCCATGCGCCTGACGGTTAGGCTCGGCCGGGCATGGCACGCCCGGCCGGGCCGATTGCGGGAGGGTAGTATTACGGAAACACGATTTGCAACCCCACATCGTGCTTAGCGACCGCGCGCCAACCGAAGCGGGTCTGGTTGCTGGCTCTGGGAAACGCCGCCGTGCGGGGCAAGGGACCGGCGCAATTAGGGCGGTAGCAATCGAGACTGCCTCGGGCAGCGACGAGGGATGGAACGTCTCGCCCGAGCCGTTTTCCTGTGTGGCGTGGATATCGCCTTGCGACTCGACGGTCACAGTCCCCTGGATGCGGCAGCACCCAAGGCGGTGCGTGGCAAGCGGTCGCGAGTTGCGCGACCAGAGTCGCGGAGACGACGGCGCTCATGCGCGCCGTCCCCGCTTTTGCCGCTCACAACGCACCCGGTATCGGGTATGTAATGACCAGCCCAAGGGCGCCCCCATGCGCCTGACGGTTAGGCTCGGCCGGGCATGGCACGCTCGGCCGGGCCGATTGCGGGAGGGTAGTACTAAGGAAATAC
>DATJNS010000017.1:0-7904 GCA_035507915.1 Candidatus Sulfotelmatobacter sp. | reverse complement strand
CCGGGCGCTGTGGATCGGCGGCCTGATCAAGAGCTACGGCATGCACCGCGCCGTCGACGACGTCAGCTTCGAGGTGCCGACAGGGTCGCTCATGACCCTGCTCGGCCCGAGCGGCTGCGGCAAGACGACCATCCTGCGCGCAATCGCAGGGTTCGTCGCGCCCGACGCCGGGCGCATCGAGGTCGGCGGCGTCGACATCACGGGGTTGCCGCCCGAGCGGCGGCAGACCGCCATGCTGTTCCAGAACTACGCGCTGTTCCCGCATATGACGGTGACGCAGAACGTCGCGTTCGGGCTGAGGATGCGCCGCCTGCCGCGCGACGAGATCGCGAGCCGGGTCGAAGCCGCATTGGCGCTGGTGCGGCTGGAAGCGTTCGCCGCACGCTATCCGGCCGAGCTCAGCGGCGGCCAGCAGCAACGCGCCGCGCTCGCCCGCGCGCTGGTCATCGAGCCCCAGCTGCTGCTGCTCGACGAGCCGTTCGGCGCGCTCGACCAGAATCTGCGCGAGGCGATGCAGGTCGAGCTCCGCAAGCTGCAGCAGCGCCTCGGCATCACGACCATCCTGGTCACCCACGATCAGCAGGAGGCCCTCATCCTGTCGGACCTGATCGCGGTGATGAACGCCGGCAAGATCGAGCAGCTGGCACCGCCGATCGAGGTCTACGACCACCCGGCGACCCGCTTCGTCGCCGGCTTCATGGGCGCCGCCAATCTGCTGACCGGCACGCTGGTCGCGCGCGATGCCACCGGCTTCACGGTCGGCATCGGCGCTGGCACGTTGCGCCTGCCCGGCGCGCCGCCGGCCGGCGACGACGGCGAGATCGCGCTGGCCGTGCGGCCCGAGGCGATCGGCCTCGACGCCGCCACCGGCGCCGACAATGACGACACCGACGGCTTCGTCGGCGCAGTGTCGTTCCGCACCAATCTCGGCTCGCGGCTGCTCTACGAGATCGAGCTCATCGGCGGCCTCAAGCTGAACGTCGAGGAGCAGCGCCAGGACAAGACGCGCGTGCGCGCGCTCGGCGAGCGCGTGCGCCTGCGCCTCGACCCGCATCACTGCACGGTGCTGCGCGGATGACCATTGCCGGTTATCCGGCCCGCGGATCATCCGACGGACGATGGTTGGCGTTGCCTGCGCTGGCGGTGCTCGGGCTGTTCTTCACCGCGTTCGCGGTGTTCGCCATCGTCAGCCTGCTGCACAACGTATCGGGCACGGCGTCGATCATCGGACCGCCGTCGCTCGACAATTATCGGGCCGTCGTCGGCTTGAAGCTCAATCGCGACGTCACGCTCGACACGCTGTGGCTCGCGCTCCAGCTGACCGGCCTGTGCATCCTGATCGGCTACCCCCTCGCCTACCTGATGGCGCGTACGCCGTCGCGCACTTTGCGCAACCTGATCCTGTTCGCCTTGATCGTGACCTTCCTGTCGGGCGGCGTCACGCGCGCCTACGCATGGCTCATCATCTTGGGCAACACCGGCCTCGTGAACGCGCTGCTGAAGACCGTGGGTCTCACGCCGCTGCCGCTCGTGCACAACCGCACCGGCGTGATCATCAGCCTGGTGCACTTCCTGCTGCCGTTCTTCACCTTGACGCTGTTCGGCGGCCTGAAGACGGTCCCGGCGTCGCTCGAGGAAGCGGCGCGCAACCTCGGCGCCACCCGGATGCGCAGTTTCGTCGCCATCACGCTGCCGCTCAGCGTGCCGGCGCTGATCGCCGCGTCGACCCTGACCTACGCGGTGGCGCTCAGCTCGTTCCTGTTTCCCGACCTCTTGGGCGGCGGCCGAAGCCCGATGGCGGCCAATCTGATCTATCAAAAGATTCTGGACGCCTTCGACATTCCTGCGGCGGCGGCGATGGCGGTGCTGTTCCTCCTGATCGCGCTTGCCTGCGTCGGCGTGCTGGGCCAGCTCGAGCGGCTGGTGCAGCGACGCTTCCCCACGACGGGCCGGCGGGCCTGACGACGATGAAGGCCCAACCCTATTCGCGATCGGTCGTCGCGGTCAGCACGCTCGCGATGCTGTTCCTGCTGGCGCCGGTGGTCTTCATCATGTTCTACGCCTTCAACGAAGGACGCTACTTCACGCTGCCGCCGAAGGGACTGACGCTGCATTGGTTCGCCAATTTCTTCGAGAACGACCGGTTCCGCGCGGCGCTGCAGTCGAGCTTCGGCATCGCCGGGCTGGTCACGCCGACCAGCCTCGCGGTCGCCGTGCCGAGCGCGATCGCCATCGTGCGCGGCAGCTTCCGCGGTCGCGCCCTGCTCAACGCGGCGCTGCTGTCGCCGCTGATGATCCCGGGCGTGGTCACCGGCATCGCGTTCCTCGGGCTGTTCTCGCAGCTCGACGTCGGCTCCGGCTTCTGGCGCCTGATCGCCGCACTGACCTGCTTCACCTTGCCGTTCGCGGTGCGCGCGCTGGTCGCCAACCTGCACGGCCTCGATCCGGCGCTCGAGGAGGCGGCACGCAACCTCGGCGCCGGGCGCTGGCGCGCGTTCCTCCACGTCACCTTGCCGCAGCTACGCCCCGGCCTGCTCGCCGGTGGCATCTTCGTGTTCGTCGAGGCGCTCGACAATTTCTCGATCTCGGTCTTCCTGACCGACCTCAAGACCTCGACCCTGCCGGTCGAGGCCTACAACTACATCCGCGACTTCGACGATCCGACGGTCGCCGCGATGGCAAGCATGCTGATCACGCTCGCGGTCGTGCTCGTGTTCCTGATCCAGCGCGTGACCGGGCTCGACCGCTTCCTCGACCTCAAATAGCCGCGGCAGCGCGGCAGGGGGCGCAAGCCCCCGCGAGCACCCTCGTTCCTAGAGCGGGTCGCGGCCGCCGCGCTGATCTCTTCGGCGCCCGCAGGGCTATTCGCCCCTGCCGCGCAGGGTCGCGCGCAGCTTGCCGACCGCGCTCTCGGGCGTCGTCAAGATCAGACCTTGTCGGACCGCAGCCACCGCGCTCGCGGCGCGCGCCGCCGAGAACTGGCCGATCACGATCGCGTCGACCGGCGGCAGCCGCCGCGCGGCCTCGGCGACCAGCCGGTCGTGCTCGTCGGGTCGCCCGGCGCGCAGCGCCTCCATGCCGCCGGTCGCGACCTCACCGACGATGGTCGGCGCGAGCCCGCGCGCTTTCGCCATGTGCTCGAGCTCGGCGGTCAGCGCGGGCAGCGATGGCGCGAAGGTGACCAGGATGCCGATGCGCGGCCCGGCGTCCAGCGCGCGCTCGAACGCGGCCTCGTTCGGCTTCAGGACCGGGATCGCGAGCTCGCGGCGCACCGCATCGATCGCGCCGCCGAATGCCGAGCAGGTGAACAGGATGGCGTCGGCCAGCCGGCCGTCGGGCCCGGCCGCGGCGGCGTAGCGGCCGAGGGTGCGGAAGCGCTCGATCATGCGGCCGGTCAGCACGCCGCCGGCCGCGGCATGATCGGCCGACAGCGAGGTGTCCATCAGGTCGTAGATCCGCGCCGCCGGCAGTCCGCTGGCGAACGCCGCATGGATCGGCGCGACCGCCTCGGCGACCGCATGGATCAGCATGACGCGCGGCGGCGCTGCCGCGGCCGTGCTCATCGCCCCCCGCCCGAATCCTGGCTCATCGCGTCTTCCCTGCGGCCCCGAGGGGGCAGCCAAGCACGCCGCACGCGCGCCGTCGAGGGTCCGGCGGCAGGCGACCGGCCGGCCCCATCGGGCCGATTCGGTAATATTTCATCAAGACTTGGGCGCGCACCCTGGTAACCGAGGAAGTGTGTCGCGACCCGAGGATGGGTGCGGATGCCCGACGTAAACCAGGCGCAGGCTGCGCAGCGGGCCAAGCAGGAGGCGCGCGAGAAGCAGCGCCAGATGTGGCTCGAACGCGTCGGCAAGGAGCTGCAGCTGGCCGAGGAGTGGGACGCCAACAAGCGCCCCGACGCCCTCGCCAAACGGCTCGATCAGATGGTCGAGCTGTCGAACAAGGCCGAGATGCTGACCAGCGCCGACAAGACCGACATCCGCGAGCGCGCGCGCACCCTCAAGCTCAGGACCCACGAGAAGTATCTCGACAGCCTGCTCGAGCGCACGATGGCGGCGACCCGCGACCGGTCGCGCGACAAGGAGAAGGTCGAGCTGCTCAAGGAGGTCAACGAGATCTTCTCGACGGCGGTGCGGCTCGGCACCAGCCAGGCGGTCAAGGACAGCGTCAAGGAGCGGCTCGGCATCATCCGGGAGACGTCGGCGACCGGCGACAGCCGCAAGGCCAAGGAGGATGCGGAGCGCGAGGCGCAAAAGAAGGAGGCCGCGCGCCAGAACGAGCATCGCACCTTCACACGTTGGCGCGATCCGCCGCTCACGGTCATGATCGAGGGCAAGGCGTACACCACGCTCGACTGGTCGTTGGGCGGCATACTGCTGGGCGACATGCCCGAGCGCAATTGGCAGCTGGGCCAAGTGCTGGACATCAAGGTCGGCCTCGACGCCGCCAAGACCTACCCCGAGAAGGTCGAGGTGGTCCGCTACATGGCCGACGAGAAGCGCCTGGCCGTGAAGGTCCGCCGCTTCGCCTCGGTGCTGATGCAGGTCAAGCGCGACTGCGACGCCGCCGGCCTCGAGCCCTCCGAGTAGCGCCGTTCCCGTTGCATCGGCTTCCGCTCCGCCCCTAAGCTGGCGATGCGGCAGCACGCCGCTTCGGCAGGACGAGATCGATGCCAGATGACGGCCCCCGGATCGTCGAAGATCGCGTACTCGCGGCAGGCGAATGGTGGTCCGGCATCCTGGAACCCGGCCAGGTGCTGCGCCTGATCGATCTCGAGGGCCAGCAGGCGATCGATTTCCTGTGCTACAACGCCGACGATCCGAGCGAGCGCTACAACGCCGCCGACACCATGAAGCTGGCCGGCAGCCTGTTCGTCTCCAAGGGCGTGCGCCTGTACTCCGATCTGGACCGCGCGATGTTCACCGTGATCGAGGACACGTGCGGCCGGCACGACACGATCGGCGGCTGCTGTAGCCGCGAGAGCAACCGGCTGCGCTACGGCGTCGAGAACACGCCGAACTGCCGCGACAATTTCCTGAGCGCGTTGGCTCCCTACGGGCTCGGCAAGAAGGACGTCGTCGCCAACATCAACTTCTTCATGTACGTGCCGGTCGGTCCCACCGGCGAGATGGCGATCGCGCCGGGTCCGTCGAAAGCCGGCGATCACGTCGACCTGCGCGCCGAGATGCGCGTCCTGGTCGCGCTGTCGAACTGCCCCCAGCGCCATAACCCGGCGAACAATTTCAACCCGACCCCGATCCGTCTGACGGTCCGGGCGCCGGCCTGAGGAGACCGACCGTGAGTGCCGAGGCCGACATCTTCGATCCGGCTCTCTACGAAGGCGTGCGCCGGCCGCTGCTCGACGCCGAGACGATGCCGCCCTGGTGCTACACGTCGGACGCGTTCTACCGGCGCGAAGTCGAACGGATCTTCCGCAAGGCGTGGAACTTCGTCGGCGCCGCGGATCAACTGCCGGACCCGGGCGATTATCTCGCGCTCACCTTCGCGGGCGTGCCTTTGATCCTGCTGCGCGACGCGGCCGGCGATCTTCGCGCGTTCGCCAATTCCTGCCGGCATCGGGGCTCCGAGTTGCTCGAGGGGCGCGGCAATTGCCACGTGATCACCTGTCCCTATCACAGCTGGAGCTACAGACTCGACGGCACGCTGCAGAGCGCGCCCGAGATGCAGGAGACGCACGGGTTCGATGCCACGGAAGCCGGCCTCGTGCCGATCCGTCTCGAGACCTGGGGCGGCTTCATGTTCGTCAATTTCGACGCCGACGCCGCACCGCTCGCGACCTGGCTCGGCGACCTGCCGACGCGCGTCGCGCCCTATCGGCTCGACGAGATGGCCTGCGTGCGCCGCAAGGAATTCGAGATGGCGTGCAACTGGAAACTGTTCGTCGAGAACGCCAAGGAGTCCTACCACATCGCCACGGTGCACCGGCGCACCATCAACCGCTACGCCTCGGCGCGCAGCTCCGGCTACTGGGTCGAAGAGGCCAAGGGCCAGTACGTCACCACCTTCGCGCAGCACGAGGGCAGCATGGCGCTGCTCAAGGGCGACGCGGGTTTCCCGACGATCGAGAGCCTCGCCGGGCGCCGCGAGGCCGGCGGCACGTCGGCGCCGATGATCTACCCGAGCACCTACCTCGCCTGCACGATCGATTGCGCCTGGTACCTCGAGCTGCATCCGCTCGGGCCGGAGCGCACCAAGCTGATCCACGGCGCGCTCTTTCCGAGATCGCGCCTGACGCGACCGGACTTCGCCGAGGTCGCGCAGAACTACTACAAGCGCTGGGACATCACGATCGAGGAGGACATCGTCGCCTCCGAGCGCCAGCAGCGCGGCCTCGCCTCGCCGTTCGTGCGCCCGGGCCGGTTCTCCCACCGCGAGCCGCTGGTGCACGAGATCGACAACTGGGTGCTCGACCGCGTGCTCGGCACGGCGTAGGAGCGGGAGAACGGACATGGACGGCCGCAAACAACAGCTGCTCGAGCGCATCGAGAAGGACCGTGAGCTGCTGCTCGAGTTCTTTCGCGGCTTCGTCCGCTGCCCGAGCCCGAATCCGCCCGGCGACACGCTCGTGGCGGCGGCGCACATCCGCAAGCTGCTCGACGCGCGCGGCGTCGCCTATCGCGTGATCGCGCCCAACGAGACGATGCCCAACCTGGTCGCGACCTTCGACACCGGCAAGCCCGGCCGCCACCTGGCGCTCAACGGCCACATCGACGTGTTCCCGGTCGGCGACGGTGCCGGCTGGACGCGCGATCCGTGGGGCGCCGAGCTGGTCGACGGCAAGATCTACGGGCGCGGCGCGTGCGACATGAAGTGCGGCACCACCGCGTCGATCTTCACGTTCCTCTACCTCGACGAGATCAAGGCCGAGCTGCACGGCAAGCTCACCCTGTCGGCCGTGTCGGACGAGGAGACGTTCGGGCCGTGGGGCGCGCGCTACCTGTTCGAGCATCATCCCGAGGTGTTCGGCGACTGCTGCCTGAACGGCGAGCCGTCGAGCCCGTGGACGCTGCGCTTCGGCGAGAAGGGCCCGCTGTGGCTCGAGTTCACCGTGCGGACCAAAGGTGCCCACGGCGCCTATACCCACGCCAGCAAGAGCGCGACCGCGATCGCCGCCAAGGTCATCGGCGAGCTCGAGAGCCTGACCGACATTCCGGCGCCCGAGGCGACCAATCTCGCGGCCGCGCTCGACCAGGCCGCCGAGGTGATCGACAAGGCCTACGGCGAGGGGGCGTCAAAGATCGTGCGCCGCGTCACGGTCAATCCCGGGCTGGTGCAGGGCGGGCTCAAGGTCAACATGGTCGCCGCCGAGTGCAAGTTCGAGATCGACATTCGGCTGCCCAACGGCCTCGACGCGCCCGAGATCCGTCAACGCGTCGACCGCATGGTCGCGCGCTATCCCGAGGTGACCTACAAGGAGATCCTCTACAACCCGCCGAGCTGGTGCCCGCCCGACAGCGAAATGGTCGGGCTGGTGCGCGCCAACTCGCGCGAAGTCTCCGGCATCGACCCGACGCCGGTGATCAGCCTCGGCGGCACCGACGCGCGGCTATGGCGCTACAAGGACATCCCGGCGATCGTCTACGGCCCGCCGCCGAGCGGCATGGGCAGCACCGACGAGCACGTGACGCTCGAGCACTTCTTCCATGTGATCAAGTGCCACGTGCTGTCGGCCTACGACTACATGAGCAAACCCAAGTAGCGGGCTCGGGCGCTCGATAGCAACCGCGTCACTTCTTCTCTTCGAGCGGCGCGCCGAGCGGCACGTACTCGGTCTTCGCGAGGTAGCGGCCGGTCTCGCCGTAGGCGGCGGCGAGCTTCTGGAAGCGGTCGTTCACCATCAGCCAGGTGATCGCCGTGTTCATGAAGTTGAGCAGATCCTC
>DATJNS010000016.1:0-5914 GCA_035507915.1 Candidatus Sulfotelmatobacter sp. | reverse complement strand
GCATGAAGCGGCCGGCGTCTGCCTCATGCCGGACCCCGAGACCGGCGAGCCGATCAATGTGAGCCACATGATCCCGCGCTCGCGCGAGGATCTGCAGCGGCGTCACCTGGCGCTCGAGCGCATCTCGGAATATTCCGTCGGGCTGATGGGCCGTACGCCGGACTACATGAATGTGACCTATGCCGGGTTTGCCGGCCGTTCCGACGAATGGGCGGTCAACGGCAACGCGCAGGGCGCCGAGAACCTGGTGAAGTATCAGAAGAAGCTGGCGCGCGACGACATCAGCCTCACCCATACCATCGTCCACACCACCGTCGACCGGGCCAAGGGGGAGACGCCGCTCGGCTACGACGACGTCCAGCTGCACAGGGTCGAAGACACCGAGCACGGGATCCTGGTGCGCGGCTCGCGCATCCTGGCGACCTTGGCACCGTTCGCGGACGAGATCGCGGTCTATCCCGGTCATCCCATGCCGAACGCCACCGACGCGCATGCACTGTCCTTCAACATTCGCATGGACACGCCCGGCCTCAAATTCCTGTGCCGCGACAGTACCTCGGTCAACACCAACCGCTTCGACAATCCGTTGTCAAGCCGCTTCGACGAGCAGGATGCCTTCGTCATCTTCGATGACGTCGAAGTTCCGCGCGACCGCATCTTCATCAACGCCAATCTGGCGGTCTACAACTCGGTGATGCTCACCGGCTGGTGGCCCAACATCATGCACCAGACGATGATCCGCGCGCAGACCAAGCTGGAGTTCGCCTATGGCCTGGCGGCGCGCATGGCCGAAGCCGTCAACGTCAACTCGCCGCAGGCCCAGCAGATGCTGGGCGAGATCTGGTGCTTCGCCGAGTTCGCACGCTCGGCGATCCTGTCGGCCGAGCAGGGCGCCTACGAGTACGGCAACGGCGTGTGGTTCCCCGACGGCCGGCCGCTGGTGGCGCTGCGCGCCGCGCTGCCGGTGTGGTTCCCGCGCGTCAACGAGATCATCCGGCTGCTCGGCTCGCACAACCATTTCACCGCGCCGAGCGCCGCCCAGTTCGCCGATCCGACGCTGCGGCCGCTGCTCGACAAGTACCTGCCGGGCGCCGGCGGCGTGAGCGCCGAGCAGCGCGCGCGCATCTTCCGCCTCGCCTGGGACTATGCCGGCAGCGCGCTCGCCAGCCGCAACGAGCAATACGAGCGCTTCTACCTGGGCTCGGCCGGGCGCAACCAGGCGAACGGGCATCTCTACTCGGACCGCACCCGTGCCAACCGGCTTGTCGACCGCTTCCTCAACGAGGACGTGCCGGAGCTGCGGCGGGAGCCGCTGCGCGAGGGGTTGCGCGCCGCGGGCTGAAGCCGAAGAAGCTAGAGAGGCGCAGAGCGCGTCGAAGGGTCGATCAGGGGAGAGGCGGGGCGTCATGGCGGAAGCGACACAGTTGGCGGTGATCGTCGGCGCCACCGGGTCAACCTTGTCGCTGGACTATGGGCGCCGGCGCGGCCTACCGTGACTGAGCCGGCGCTGCCATCGCGTAACCATCTCAAAGGGAGGTCGTCGAGATGAGTGTGCTGGAAGGGCCGAGAAGAGAGTTGCGCCACGTCGTTTTTGGCGGCAGCGGCTATTGGGCCGAGTATCGCGAGGGCGAGCTTCATCTCGGCGACGGGCGCATACTCTCGGAGCGTGCGGTGCAGTATCTGCCGCCGTGTTCGCCGACGAAGATCCTGTGTGTCCATCTCAACTACCGCTCACGCCTCTATGAGTTCACCGGGGCTGACAAGCCGCCGCCGACCCCGACCTATTTCCAGAAGCCGGTCACCGCGCTCAACGCGCATGGCGGCGAGCTGGTGCGGCCGGAGGGGTGCAAGTACCTGAACTATGAGGGCGAGGTCGCGGCGGTGATCGGCAAGGTCACGCGCAACATCAGCCGCGACGAGGTGTGGGACCGTCTCGCCGGATTCGCCGTCGCCAACGATGTCGGTCTCCAGGACATGCGCGACACCGACGCCGGCTCCATGCTCCGCGTCAAGGGGCCGGACGGTTTCTGTCCTGTCGGACCGGGCCTGGTTTCCGGCGTCGACGTCCGGAAATCGATCCTGCGCAGCTACCGCAATGGCAAGCTCGTGCAGGAGGGCGCCCTCGGGGAGATGCTCTTCGGCATCGACTACCTGATCGCTGACCTGGCGCGCCACATCACCTTGTTGCCTGGCGACATCATCCTCACCGGCACACCGGCGAATTCGCGTCCGATGGATGTGGGCGACCTGATTGAGGTCGAGGTGAGCGAGCTTGGCCGGCTCGGCAACCGCGTGGTGTCGGCGCCGGCCCCGCGCGAAGCGGTCGGCCATCAGCCGACGGATACGGAATCGGTTCGCCGTGTTGCCCTCGGCAATGACGAGCGGCTGCCGCCGAACATCAAGGCGGGAGGATGAGGACGCTTTAGAGAGAAAAGTAAGTCCGGTCGCAACGTCGACCGCGACGAACGAAAGGCAGGGAGGAAACAATGAGGAAGGCCGTCAGCCGTCGACAGGTCTTGCAGGGGGCAACAGCTGCCGGAGTTGCGGCGGCGTCGGCATCGCTACCGTTGCGAACCGCTTTTGCAGTGCCCGAAACCGTCAAGATCGGCCTCGTCGGGCCCAAGACGGGCGCACTGGCGCTGTTCTATGAGGAAATGTCCTGGGCGATCGAACACGTCAAAAAGGCCACCGGCCATGCGATTACGATCAACGGCACCAAGCACCCGCTCGAAATCGTCGTCAAGGACAGCCAGTCGAATCCGAACCGTGCATCCGAAGTCGCTCAGGAACTGATCCTCAACGACAAAGTGCACATCGTCACCGCCTTCGCCACGCCCGAGACCGTCAATCCCGTCTCGGATCAATGCGAGGTCAACGGCATGCCGTGCGTCACCAACGACGATCCATTGGAATCCTATTTCTTCGGACGCAAGGGCGATCCCAAGAAGCCCTTCGAATGGACCTACAATTTCTTCTTCAGCGGCGCGGAAGCGACGCAAGGCATCCTGGGAGCCTGGACGCGTGTCAACACCAATCGCAATCTTGGCGTGCTGTGGGCCAACGACGATGACGGCCGGACTTTCGCCAAGGTGATGCCGCCCGTGTTCAAGCAGGCTGGCCTCAACTTGATCGACCCGGGCCGCTTCGACCTGCCGTCGAGCGACTACACGCCGGAGATCACGACGTTCAAGGCGGCCAATGTCGACATCGCCTTCAGCGTCATTCCCGGACCGGACTTCACCATCTTCTGGAACCAATGCGCGCAGCAGGGCTTCAAACCGAAGATCGTTACCGCCGGCAAGGTCGGTGAGTTCCCGCAGGGCATGTATCCCTACGGCGATCGTGCGATCAACATCGTCACCGAGGTCTGGTGGTCGCGGTACCATCCGTTCTCCTCGAGCCTGACGCGGCAGAGCTCGCGCGAGTTGGCCGACGCTTATGAGAAGGACGCCAAGCAGCAGGCGTCGATGGGCCTGGGCTTCCGCCATTCGCTGCTCGAGGTGCCGATCGCGGCCTTGAAGAAGACGCAGAAGCTCGACGACCCGGCAGCGATCCGCGATGCCATCCGCGACAACGCCTTCAACACGATCGTGGGCCCGGTCGACTTCAAGAAGGGGCCATTCCCCAATACCAGCCTCACCCCGATCGTCGCCGGACAGTGGCGCAAGGGCAAGAAGTGGCCCCTGGAGCTGGTGATCGTCGACAATAAGCTGGCGCCGGAAGTTCCGGTCGGCGGTCAGCCGGAACCGATGCCGTACGGCTGATCCTTTCCGATAGGGAGAGTGCGGCAGGATGAAAGCGATGCTGGAACTCGCGGCGGTGTCCCGCAGGTTCGGCGGACTGACCGTCATCGATCGGGTCGATTTCTCGGTCGGAGAAGGCGAGATCGTCGGTATTCTCGGGCCGAACGGCGCCGGCAAGACGACGCTCTTCAACATGATCGCCGGCGTCCTGTCGCCGAGCTCCGGCCGCATTCTCTTCGGTGAGCGCGACATCACCGGGGTCCGGGCGTGGGGCCGTTGCCGTCTCGGTATCGGCCGCACCTATCAGGTGCCGAGGCCCTTCACCCATATGACCGTGTTCGAGAATGTACTCGTTGCGGCGACGCACGGCGCGAGGCTGCCGCTGCCGCGCGCGCGTGGCGAAGCCGAGGCCGTGCTGGAGCGCGTCGGCCTCGCCGATCGCGCCATGGTCCCCGCGGGACGCCTTGGCCTGCTCGACATGAAGCAGCTCGAATTGGCGAAGGCGCTGGCCATGCGGCCGCGGCTGCTGCTGCTCGACGAGATCGCTGGCGGCCTTACCGAGGCGGAATGCAAGGTCCTGCTCGGCATGATCGGCGAGGTGCATGAGAGCGGCGTAACCATCATCTGGATCGAGCACGTGATCCAGGCGCTCAGACGTCTCGTCACGCGGCTCGCCGTGCTGGCCGGCGGCGGCTTCATCGCCGCCGGCAAACCATCCGAGGTGCTGGCCGACGCCCGCGTCAAGGCGGCCTATCTGGGGACATGAGGTGATCACGGCCACGTCACCGGAGCCGCTCCTCACCCTCAGCGGTGTCTGCGTATTTTACGGCAACTTTCGCGCCATCGACCAAATCGACATCGCCGTGGGCGCCGGCGAAATCGTTTCGATCATCGGCGCCAACGGGGCGGGCAAGACGACGCTCCTCAAGGCAATCATCGGCCAGGCCGATCGCGTCGAGGGGCGGATCTGCCTTGCCGGCGCCGAAATCCTCGGCAGCACCACCGCGGCGATCGTCCGGTCCGGCATCATGCTGGTGCCGGAGGGCCGTCGCCTGTTCCCGTCGCTCACCGTCGAGGAGAACCTGCGGCTCGGCTGGGAGGTCGGGCGACGCGGCCAGATCGGGTTCGATGACGTCTTCCGGCTTTTCCCGGTCCTGCGGGAACAGCGCCGGCAGCGCGCGGGATGGCTCTCGGGGGGCCAGCAGCAGATGGTGGCACTCGGCCGAGCGCTGCTCGCCAACCCGCGCCTGCTGCTGTGCGACGAAATCAGCCTCGGCCTTGCGCCGCAGGTCGTGGCGGAGCTCTATGCCCTCATTCCTGCCATCAAGGCGCGCGGCATCGGCATCCTGATCGTCGAACAGGACCTCGAGCGATCGCTCTCGGTCGCGGACCGCTTCTATTGCCTTCTCGAGGGGCGCGTGTCGCTTGCCGGCCGCCCGGCCGAGGTGACCCGCGAGACGGTCATCCGCCACTATTTCGGCCTGTGAGGGAGCATGCTGGTGCCATGGATCAATCAGCTGCTGCAAGGCATCCTGCTCGGCGGGCTCTATACCATGTTCGCGACCGGCCTGTCGCTGTCGGCGGGCGTGATGCGCTTCGTCAACATCGCTCATGGGGACTTCATCGTCCTTGCGTGCTTTGCCTTGCTGGTCATCACCACGGCGCTCGGCCTCAATCCGGTGGCGGCGACGTTGATCGTGCTTCCCTTGGCCTTTCTGTTCGGCTTCGGGCTGCAGCGCTTCCTGCTCCAGCGCGTGGTCGGCCAGAACGTGCTGCTGGTGATCTTGGTGACCTTCGGGCTCTCCGTCATCATCGAGAACGGGCTCCTGGAAGGGTTCGGTGCCGACACGCGCAAGGTGTCGGGTGGCTGGCTGGAAACGGCGACGGTGGCGCTCGGGCATGGGATCAATGTCGGCCTATTCCAGGTGCTCACCTTCATTGCCGCCGTGGCGCTCGTCGCCGTCCTCGACCTCCTGCTCTACCGCACCGGCATCGGCGCCAAGATCCGCGCGGTCTCCGACGACGTCGCGGCCGCCGACCTGATCGGCCTCTCCTCGGGCCGCATCTATGCGATCGCCATGGGCATCTCGTTCGTCACCGTCGGGATCGCCGCTGGTTTCATGTCGGTCTGGACCAACTTCGATCCGGCGTCCGGCCCCACTCGGCTGCTG
>DATJNS010000015.1:0-36088 GCA_035507915.1 Candidatus Sulfotelmatobacter sp. | reverse complement strand
GCCCGCGAAGGTACCGCGCAGCGCCTCGGGCACCGCGGGATGCCGCTGCGTGAAGCCGCGGACGTGCGCTTCGTAGAGGATCGTCTGGTCCCACGGCCAGGCCGGCGGCCGATCGTCTCCCCAGCTGAATGCCGGGTCGATCACCCGGCATTTCGGCATGACGGCGGCGCTGTCGCGCCGGTCGAAGCTGAGGTCGCCGCGTGCGCTGCCGACCCGATAGCCGAACGCGGCGTCGTGCCAATGCAGGTGCCCGTGCAGCGCCTTGGCGTAGGGATCGATCAGCAGCTTATTGGGGTTGAAGCGGTGGCCGTGCGGCGGATCGTAGGGGCCGTGCACGCGATAGCCGTAGAGCTGGCCTGGATGCGCGTCGGGCAGATAGCCGTGCCAGACCTCGTCGGTGTATTCCGGCAGCGCGAGGCGCTCGAGCTCGCGCCGGCCCGACGGGTCGAACAGGCACAGCTCGACCTTGGTCGCGTGCGCCGAGAACAGCGCGAAGTTGACCCCGGCACCGTCCCAGGTGGCGCCCAGCGGATGCGGCCGACCGCCGGCGATCCGGCTCGTCATGCCGCGCCGCCGTCGTCCGCGCCGCCCTCGAGGGTGAAGAAGACCGTGGCGAGCGGCGGCAAGGTCGCGAGGATCGAATGCGGCTGGCCGTTCCAGGCGGTCGGCTCGGCCTGCAGGCCGCCGCCGTTGCCGACGTCGCTGCCGTTATAGAAGGTCGAATCGGTGTTGAGCCGTTCGCGGTAGAAGCCCGGCACCGGCACGCCGATCCGCGTCTGCGGCCGCACGATCGGCGTGAAGTTGCAGGCGACGACGGCGATGTCGCGGGCGCCGCGGCCGCGCCGCAGGAACGTCAGGATCGACTCGTCGCGCGCGTTCGGCTCGATCCACGCGAAGCCATCGGGCTCGCAGTCGAGCGCGTGCAGGGCCGGCACGCCGCGATAGAGATGGTTGAGATCGCGCACGAGCGCCTGCACGCCCAGGTGATACGGGTCGGCCAGCAGGTGCCAGTCGAGGCTGCGGTCGTGGCTCCATTCCTGCTCCTGCGCGAACTCGCCGCCCATGAACAGGAGCTTCTTGCCCGGATGGCCGTACATGAAGCCGAGATAGGCGCGCAGGTTGGCGAAGCGCTGCCACTGGTCGCCCGGCATCCTGCCGATCAACGAGCGCTTGCCGTGCACGACCTCGTCGTGGCTCAGCGGCAGCACGAAGTTCTCGTTGAAGGCGTAGAGCAGCCCGAAGGTCATCTGGTCGTGGTGATAGTGGCGGTGGATCGGATCGCGCGCGATGTAGTCGAGCGTGTCGTGCATCCACCCCATGTTCCACTTGAAGCCGAAGCCGAGGCCGCCGCTCGAGGTCGGCCGCGACACCATCGGCCAGGCGGTCGACTCCTCGGCGAAGGTGGTGACGGCGGGAAATTCCCCGAACACCAACTCGTTCATGCGCCGCACGAAGGCGGTCGCCTCGAGATTCTCGACGCCGCCGAAGCGGTTGGGGATCCATTCGCCCTGCTGGCGGCTGTAGTTGCGATAGATCATCGAGGCGACCGCGTCGACCCGCAGCCCGTCGATCCCATAGCGCTCGCACCAGAACGTGGCGTTGGACAGCAGGAAGTTGGCGACCTCGTTGCGGCCGTAGTTGTAGATCAGCGTGTCCCAGTCCATGTGCCGGCCCTCGCGCGGGTCGAGGTGCTCGTAGAGCGCCGTGCCGTCGAGCCGGCCGAGGCCGTGCGCGTCGGTCGGGAAGTGTCCGGGCACCCAGTCGACGATGACCTTGAGGCCGAGCTCGTGCGCGCGGTCGACGAACGCGCGGAACTGATCGGGCGTGCCGAAGCGGCGCGTCGGCGCGTAGAGGCCGATCGGTTGGTAGCCCCACGAGCCCTCGAACGGGTGCTCCGAGACCGGCATCAGCTCGACGTGCGTGAACCCCATGTTGCGCACGTAGGGCAGGAGGTCCGCGGCGAGCTCGGCATAGGTCAGGTGGCGGTTGCCGTCGCCGCGCTTCCACGAGCCCAGATGGACCTCGTAGATCGCGATCGGCTTGTCGGCGGTCTGCGGCTCGCCGCCCGCCGCATCGGCTGCCGGCGGCGGCCACACCACGGAGGCGGTGTTCGGCGGGCACTCGGTGCTGAAGGCGTAGGGATCGGCCTTCTCGGGCAGCTCTTCGCCCTGCGGGCCGCGGATCGCAAATTTATAGAGTGCCCCGGCATCCAGGCCGGGCACGAACAGCTCCCAGATGCCGGCGGTCTGGCGCAACCGCATCGGATGCAGCCGATGGTCCCAGCCGTTGAAGTCGCCGATCACGGCGACGCGCCGCGCGTTGGGCGCCCAGATCGCGAACGCCACGCCGGCGACGCCCTCGATCACGCGCAGATGCGCGCCCAGCCGCTCGTAGCTGCGATGGTGGGTGCCCTCGGCGAGCAGGTAGATGTCGTAGTCGCTGAGCACGAGGGGGAAGCGATAGGGGTCCTCGACGGTCCAGCTGCCGCCGGCGTTCGACAGCGCCAGGCGATAGGCGAACCGGCCGCGCCCCGGCACCGCTCCGGCGAAGAAGCCGGCGGGATGCAGCCGGGTGAGCTCGGCGATCTCGCCGCCGGAGCCCGCGTCGATCACGCCGACGCGGTCGGCGTTCGGCTGGAAGCAGCGCACCTCCAGCCGGCCGTCGACCTCGTGCATGCCGAGCACGGCGAACGGATCGCCGTGCAGCCCGTGCGCGATCGCGTCGAGCGCGTCCATATCGAGGGTCATGGGCTGGGCGCTCCCTTCAGCAGCGCGACCAGGCCGCCGATCGGAATCGCCGCCCAATCGGGTCGGTGGCTCGCCTCGTAGACGATCTCGTAGCAGGCCTTCTCGATCAGGAAGAAGTCGAGCATCCGGCCGAACGCCTCGCGGTCCTCGGGCACGCTCGGCAGCCCGGCGGCGCTCTCGACGTAGCCGGCGACGAACGCGCCCGACGCGATCGCGCGCCACTCCTCGGCGCCCGGCTTGAAGCCCGCGGCTTCGGCACCGTACTTCACGGCGGCGGCGCGCAGCGCGGCGGCGGCGGCGTAGTCGAACGAGCGCACCATGCCGGCGACGTCGCGCAGCGGCGAGTGCTTGGCGCGCCGGTCGGCGAGCGGCCGCATCGGCTCGCCCTCGAAATCGAGGATGTAGAAGTCGTTCTTGGCGACCAGCACCTGGGCCAGATGGTAGTCGCCGTGGATGCGCGTCTTGGCGCTGCCGATCGGCTCGGGCAGCGCCGCCTTCAAGCGGTCGTGCAGCGCGTGACGCGCGCAGATCAGCGCCTCGGCGGCAGCGCGCGTATCGGCATCGAGCTGCGGCAGGACGTTCCGCAGCGCCCGGATCGCGTCGCGCGCCTGGGTGCGCGCCGCGGTGATCCAGAGCTGGCGCCGGCGCTCGCTGACCGCCTCGGGATCGAACGCCGGATCGCCGGTGCGCCGGGCGAAGGCGCGATGCAGCTCGGCCGTGCGCTCGCCCAGCCGGCGCGCGAGCTCGGCGTAGTCGGCATGGCGCTCGGCCGCGCCCTCGCGCGCCAGGTCCTCGGGCGCCATCACGCGATAATCGGTGAAGAAGCGATCGAGATGGTCGAGCGTCACCTTCCAGCCGTCGCCCTGGTTGGCGACGAAGCCTTGCAGCACGCCGACCGTGATGCGCTGGTGCTCGGCCTCGACCAGCTCGATGGTGCCGAGCAGCGGCGGCGTGTTGGCGAACGGCGAGGTCTCGGTGAGGAACCGGCCGATCTCGGCCTCGGGGTGCGCGCCCGCCGCGGGCGCACGGATCAGCTTGAGGATGGCGCTGTCGCCGATCGCGCTCGACGAGTTGGACTGCTCGGCGCCCAGCCGCCAGATGTCGGCCGTCACGTCGATGCCCGCGAAGCCGCCGGCGCGGGTGAACGCGAGCGCGGCGGGCAGGGGGGTCTGCACCGTGTCGGAGAAACCGCTGAGCAGCGCGCGCACGAAATCGGGCTCGCCCGACGCCTCGTGCAGCACGCCCAGCTTGGCACCCTTGCGCACGCGCGCCAGCGCGCTGCCGATCAGCCGCTCGAGCGGGTCCTCGCGCTCCTCCCAGGCGATGCAGAGGCCGACGAGCTGCAGGAAGGCGGGACGCTCGGGCGGCGCGACGCGCAGCACCGCGAGCACGTGACCGCCGCCGAGCGGCAGCGCATGCGCGATCTCGACCTTGGGCGTGCCGGCATCCTTCGCGCCGTACCAGCGCTGGGCGAGCAGGTAGGCCGGCAGGATCTGGGCTTCGAGCAGGCCGCGGACCGGCGCCTTGAGCAGGCTCGTCCAGCCCTCCGGCGCCACCAGGGTGAGGAGGTCGGGCCGGATCTGCACCGCCGGCGCCTGCGCGGCGACCGCAGCCGTGTCGGTCAAGAGGAACCAGAAGAAGCCGTGCGCCGGCAGGGTGAGGAAATACGGCAGCTCGCCGATCGGCGGAAAGTTGCTGCGTCCCATCAGCTCGACCGGGATGCGGCCCTTGTACTCCTGCAGGTTCAGCTCGCACGGCTGCGCCGCGGCCGACAGGTTGGCGAGGCACAGCACGGTCTGGTCGTCGTGGCTGCGCAGGAACGCCAGCACCTTGCGGTTGAGCGGCTGGAAGAAGCGCAGGCTGCCGCGCCCGAACGCGGGATGCGCCTTCACGACGCTGATCAGGTGGCGCATCCAGTTGAGCAGCGAGGCCGCGCTGCGCCGCTGCGCCTCGACGTTGACCGCCTGATAGCCGAAGATCGGATCCATCAGCGCCGGCAGATAGAGGTAGTTCGGATCGGCCTGGCTGAAGCCGCCGTTGCGGTCGGGCGACCACTGCATCGGCGTGCGCACGCTGTTGCGGTCGCCGAGGAAGATGTTGTCCCCCATGCCGATCTCGTCGCCGTAGTAGAGGATCGGCGTGCCGGGCAGCGACATCAGGAGCGCGTTCAACAGCTCGATCTTGCGCCGGTCGTTGCCCATCAGGGGCGCGAGGCGCCGCCGGATGCCGAAGTTGATCCGCGCGCGCCGGTCGGTGGCGTAGAAGTTCCACATGTAGTCGCGCTCGCGGTCCGTCACCATTTCGAGCGTCAGCTCGTCGTGGTTGCGCAGGAACGTCGCCCACTGGCAGTTGTCGGGTATGTCCGGCGTCTGGCGCATGATGTCCATGATCGGATGGCGGTCCTCCTGCGCCATCGCCATGAAGATCCGCGGCATCAGCGGGAAGTGGAACGCCATGTGGCATTCGTCGCCGTCGCCGAAATACGGCCGCACGTCCTCGGGCCACATGTTGGCCTCGCCGAGCAGCATGCGGGCCTCGAAGCGCGCGTCGAGCGCGGCGCGGATCTGGCGGATCACGGCGTGGGTTTCGGGCAGGTTCTCGTTGCTGGTGCCGTCGCGCTCGCACAGATAGGGCACCGCATCGAGACGGAGCCCGTCGACGCCGGCGTCGAGCCAGAAGCGCATGACGTTGATGACGGCCTTCAGCACGCGCGGATTGTCGAAGTTGAGATCCGGCTGGTGCGCGAAGAAGCGGTGCCAGTAGTAGCTCTTCGCCGCCGGGTCCCACGCCCAGTTCGAGGCCTCGGTGTCGTTGAAGATGATGCGGGTGCCGCCGTATTTCTGGTCGGTGTCGCTCCACACGTAGTAGTCGCGGAAGCTCGAGCCCGGCCTGGCGTTGCGGGCGCGCTGGAACCATGGGTGCTGGTCGGAGGTGTGGTTGATGACCAGCTCGGTGATGACGCGGATGTCGCGCGCGTGCGCCGCGCGCACGAAGTTGCGGAAATCGTGCAGGGTGCCGTAGGCCGGGTTGACGTCGCGATATTCGGCGATGTCGTAGCCGTCGTCGCGCAGCGGCGACGGATAGAAGGGCAGAATCCAGACGGCGTTGATCCCAAGCTCCTTCAGGTAATCGAGCTTGGAGATCAGTCCCGGAAAATCCCCGACGCCGTCATTGTTGGAATCGAAGAATGCCTTGACGTGAAGCTGATAGATGACGGCGTCCTTGTACCAATCGGATGCGATCATGCCGAACGACGGATGTTTCAAGGGGAGGGAGCCGAGGGCTCCACGTCTCTAACGCGAAAGATCGCGACCGGGTTGCTCGCGGGATCGAGGCGCAGGTGCTGGCGCGCGCCCGTCCAGCGCCAGCTGTGCCCGAGCAGCAGGTCGTCGAGCGCGAAGGACCGGTCGGGCGCGATGCCGAGCGCGGCGAGCGGCAGCTCGATGTGGGCTTCCTGGACGTGGTGCGGGTCGAGATTGACCGCGACGAACACCGCGTTGCGCCGATCGGGCGCGATCTTGCCGTAGAACAGCACCTGGTCGTTGTCGGCGCCGTGGAAGCGCAGGTTCTTGAGGTGGTGCAGCGCGGGGTTCTCGCGGCGGATCCGGTTCACCCGCGCGATGAAATCCTTGATGTTGCCCGGACGCTCCCAGTCCCACGCCTTGTATTCGTATTTCTCCGAGTTTGCGTACTCCTCGCGTCCCGGCAGCGCGGTCGCCTCGCACAGCTCGAAGCCGTTGTAGATGCCGTACACGCTCGACAGCGTGGCGGCGAGCGTGAAGCGGGTGATGAAGGCCGGCCGCCCGCCGGTCTGCAGGATCGGCGGCAGGATGTCGGGCGTCGACGGAAACAGGTTGGGCCGCAGATATTCGGACGGCGGGTCCTGCGTCAGCTCGACGAAGTAGTCGGTCAGCTCCCGCTTGGTGTTGCGCCAGGTGAAATAGGTGTAGGACTGCGTGAATCCCGCCTTGGCGAGCGCGCGCATCATCTTCGGCCGCGTGAAGGCCTCCGACAGGAAGATGACGTCCGGATGCTCGGCCTGGACCGTTTCGATCAGCCAGGCCCAGAACGGCAGCGGCTTGGTGTGCGGATTGTCGACGCGGAAGATCTTGACCCCATGCCCGATCCAGAAGCGCACGATCGCGCGCAGCGCCTCCCACAGCGCGCCGGCGTCGGGCGTGTCGAAGTCGACATTGACGATGTCCTCGTATTTCTTGGGCGGGTTCTCGGCGTAGCGGATCGTGCCGTCGGGCCGGAAGGCGAACCATTCCGGATGCTCGCGGATCCACGGATGGTCGGGCGAGCACTGGATGGCGAAGTCGAGCGCCAGCTCCATGCCGAGCGAGCGCGCGGCGGCGATCAGGCGGCGGAAATCGTCGAGCGCGCCGAGCGCCGGGTGGATCGCGGTGTGGCCGCCCTCGGGGCCGCCGATGGCGTAGAAGCTGCCCGGATCGCCGGGGGCCGCGGTCGTGGCGTTGTCCCGGCCCTTGCGGTTGGTGCGGCCGATCGGATGGATCGGCGTGAGGTAGACGACGTCGAAGCCCATGGCGCGGATCTCGGGCAGCCGCGCTTGGCAATCGGCGAAGGTCGCGCTGCGGTCGGCGGCGCCGCCCTGGCTGCGCGGCACCATCTCGTACCAGGCGGCGAAGCGCGCCTCGGTGCGATCGACGACGACCTCGAGCGCGCGGTCGTAGCGCACGACCGAGCGGTGCTCGGGCAGCGCCGTCATCAAGGCCGCGAGCGCCGGATCGAGCAGATGCTCGAGCTGCTGGGCCGGCTCGGCTTCATCGAGCACGGCGCCGAGCAGATCGTCGAGACGGCGGCGCAGCGCCGGCCCGGCGCGCCGGCGCGCCGTGTCGATCAGCCGGCGGCCCTCGACGATGTCGAGCCCGACGTCCTGGTCGGCATCGCGCTTCTTGATCGTGTCGGCCCGCCAGCTGCCGAAGCGGTCGTGCCAGGCGTCGATGGTGTAGCGCCAACGCCCGATCGTCGTCAGCTCGATGCCGCCGCGCCAGCGGTCGTTGTCGTGCAGCGCCATCGGCGCCGTGTGCCAGGTCTTGTCGCCGGGCCGCGCGTAGCGCAGCGCCGCACCCAGCGCGCCGTGGCCCTCGGTGACGATGTCGGCCCACACCTCGAGCCGGTCGCCGATCTCGCGCTTGACCGGATGGCGGCCGCCGTCGAGCTCGGGATAGACCGTCTCGATCACGATGCGGGGCACGCGCGACTTCGGCGCGGCGCTGCGCGGCGGCGTCGCCGTGCCGGCACGCGTCGCCGGCTGACGATCGGACGGCTGACGATCGGCCGGCTGACGATCGGCCGGCTGACGATCGGACTGACGATCGGGCGAGTCCACGGCCAACCGCGACGGCTAGATGCGCCGGTGCGCGCGCGTCGTCGACGTGCGAACCATCGCCGCCATGCGCCATTCGTCGGCTCGGTCGCGCCAAGCCGTTGATCCGGGTTCAACGACCATCAGCCACCTCGCCCCGTGGTCACCTGAACAACGTTCCTCGCCGGGGTCGGTTCGGCGACGGGCTGTCGGGCCGGGTGCGCCGCGATTTCGCGGTGGACTTCGCGGGATCCGCTGGGCTCTAAATCGGGCCTGTGTTACACGGGTTGCCTCGCCTGCCCCGGGCCAGCATCGTGGGGCGAACTTCGCAAGCTGGGCCAAGGACTTGTGGGTTGTGGGAGATCCCTCTGCCCGCCGTTGGGGTGGAGACAAGGAGCCTCATGCAGGCGACAGGATGGGACAGCTCGCGCGAACCTGGCCGTACGGTCCGCCTGCTCGGCTCACTGGGCTCTTCGACATGACGCCGCCGGGTCGGATATCGGCCCGCCGGCGAACGCCACGCATCTGAGCGAGGCGTGTCGATGCCCGGTCGGTATCACCTCGGCATTTCGTACGGTCACAATGCGACCGTCGCGGTGATCGCCGACGGCAGGCTGATCTTCTGCCAGAGCGAGGAACGCCTCAATCGCATCAAGAATTCGACGGGCTTTCCATGGGAAACTTTGGCTCACGTCTATCGGCACGTCTGCGCGCCGCACGACGTGGCGAGCTGCTCGATGTTCATGGCCACCAAGACCGGCTACCTCGTGATGCGCGAGGTCGGCTTCCGGGCCACGCCGTTCGTGTCCGTGCTGAACGGCGCGGACATCGACGCCTGGCGAGCCGATCTCGAGGCCGCCGACGGCGCGAGCGAGGCCTATGATCGACGCGTGGCGGCATGGGCGAGCGATCCGGCGACGGTCGCCGAGGCCGATACCTGGTTCGCCAAGGCCGCGCGCCTGCCCGCGTCGAAGATCTTTCATGTCGATCATCACGTCGCCCATGCCTTGTCGAGCCTGGCGTTCGCGGACGATGGCGACGACCGTCTGATCTTCACCCTGGACGGCGAGGGCGACGAGCTGTGCGCCACCGTCAGCCAGCTCCGCGACGGCGAGCTGGTTCGTCTGAGCGCGACGCCCCGGCACCTGTCGCTCGGAAAGATCTACGAGCTCGTCACCGGCTTGCTCGGCTTCAAGATGATGGAGCACGAATACAAGGTGATGGGCCTGGCGCCCTATGCGAAGCCGGAATATTGCGAGGCGCTGCGCCGCAAGTTCGAGGCGCTCCTGTGGGTCGACGAGGACGGCGCGTGGCGCGGTTCCCTGCGCGGGGTGCGCAGCACGATGGTGCGGCTGGCCGAGCTGTGTCGGTTGCAGCGGTTCGACGCGGTCGCCGGTGCGCTGCAGGACTACGCCGAGCGCATGATCTGCGCGTGGATCGGGCATTGGGTTCGGCGCACCGGCATCGGCTCGATCGCCTGTGCCGGCGGCGTGTTCATGAACGTCAAGGCGAACCAGCGCGTGTTGGCGACGGACGGCGTCGAACGCATGGTGGTCGTGCCGTCATGCGGCGACGAGTCGACGGCGATCGGCTGCGCGGTCTTCGGCAGCCGATCGCTGCAGCCCGAGCTGCCGATCGAGCCGGTTCGGCATCTCTATCTGGGGCAGTCGTACGCCGACGAGGACGTCGAGCGGCTGCTCCGCGACGGCGGGCTGGCCGAGCATCTCGCGATCGCCGAGCCCGCCGACCTCGCCGACGCGATCGCCCGGCTGCTGGCCGACGGCGAGATCGTCGCGCGCTGTGCCGGGCCGATGGAGTTCGGCGCGCGCGCGCTCGGCAACCGGTCGATCCTGTCGCACCCCGGCCGTACCGAGAACATCGCGGTGATCAACGAGGCGATCAAGAACCGCGACTTCTGGATGCCGTTCGCGCCGACCGTGCTCGACGATGAGGTCGAGAGCCTGGTGCGCGACGGCGCCAGGATGTTCTCGCCGTTCATGATGGTGTCGTTCGACTCGACCGAGCGCGGCCGGCGCGATCTCGGCGCGGCGCTGCATCGCGCGGATTGGACGCTGCGGCCGCAGATGCTCGTGCGCGACGCCAATCCCGGCTATTACGCGATCATCGAGGCGTTCCGGCGGCGCACCGGCATCGGCGCCGTGCTCAACACCTCGTTCAACCTGCACGGCGAGCCGATCGTCGGCTCGCCGCTGGACGCGATTCGGACCATGGCCAATTCGGGCCTGCGGCATCTCGCGCTCAACAAGTTCCTGATCTCCAAGCCGCTGCCGGCGTGAGGGCCGCGTCCGGGCTTGCGCGTCGTCCGGCTAATCGACTGGGGTGCCGATGCGCTCGCCGGCGGCGGTGGGATCCTCGGAGCCTTTCGCCGCAAGCGTAATGACGCTTCCCGCGGCATCGACGCTGAGACGCGCGCGCCCTCTCGTGAACTGTATCGAAACCTGGTCCTCGAACGTGGCGACGACACGCGCTTCGAGGGGCTCACCGTCGGCATCGATCGTGATGGTGAGGCTGTCACCGATCGACCAATCGACCGGCGGCGCAATCCTCACCATTACGCCGCCGAGTGACGCGTTGACGACGACACCCATGACCGGCGCGTCGGGAGGACGTGAGATGATTGCGGCCGATGCACAAGGCACTCGGACGTGGCGGCGACGGTCGGAGCGGGGAGATGGCATCGGAGGACCACTGAACGCGAACATCAGTGGAGCGTCAAGCGCTCGTCAGCGCCGCCGCGCTTCCGCCTTCTCGGGCATGGCGCGATGCCGGTTCGCCAAGTCGTCGGCTAGTAGCCCTCGCGCTCCATGCGCTTGCGCATCGCCTTGCGGTGGCGTCGCGTCGCCTCGGCGGCTTCGCGCGCGCGGCGTTCGGACGGTTTCTCGTAGGAGCGCCGGCGCTTCATCTCGCGAAACACGCCCTCGCGCTGCATCTTCTTCTTGAGCACGCGGAGCGCTGCGTTGATGTCGTTGTCGCGAACGAAGACTTGCATGAGATCTCCGGTGTGGACGATCGCTCTGGAGTTCGCCGGCGAGTGACGCCGGGACGGTTCGTCAGCTTAGCTGGGCCTCGGTGGCGACCCGCTCGTGTCCGTCGGCGACGGACTTGATCCGATATTGTTGGCCCGAGCCCTCGGCCGGCAAGAGCCGGACGACCTCGTAGAAGCCTTGCCAATCCACGCGATCGAACGCGCTCGGCCTGAAGTGGCAGGTGTCGCCGACGTGGAATTTGGGCGCTTGCATCGACATGGCTCCTCGGTTCGACGATCCGGTCAATCGAGGTCGCTTTGGCGCACGATACGCTCATGTCCGTCGAGCGTCGATTTCACGCGATATTGCGGATCGGGTGCCGCGTCGCCGGACGGCAATCGCCGGATGACCTCGTAACTGCCAGGCGGGATCGCGCTGTCATGCTGTGGCCTGACGCGCACGATCTTGCCGATCTCGAACTTGTGCTCGACCATCACGCCTGCTTGAGATTGACTGCGGACGTCTTGCCCTGCCGGCCGGTCTCGCGATCGTAGCTGAGCTTCTGGCCTTCGTGCAGATTGCCGATGCCGGAGCGCTCCACGGCGCTCACGTGAACGAAGACGTCCTTCGAGCCGTCATCCGGAACGATGAAGCCGAAGCCCTTTTGCGAATTGAACCATTTGACGGTGCCCGTCGCCATCGCGTTTCTCCCCATGGCCTCGGCCGCCCGACGGGCGACGTATCGAGGCCGCGGTTCCATGCCGGTGGCCTGACAGCCCTCGGCAGGGAGCCGACTCGGCGTGACGGTGCCGGGTCGCTCTGCGTCGCCGGGCCGGTATCATCCGGCCCGGCCACGCGAGCCCTACGCGACCGAGAGATTGGTCGCGCTGGTCTTGCCGCGATCGGTCGTGAGCTCGAAGCTGACCTTCTGGCCTTCCGCCAGGCCGCGCAGGCCGGCGCTCTCGACGGCGCTGATATGCACGAAGACGTCCTTCGAGCCGTCATCCGGCTGGATGAAGCCGTAACCTTTTTGCGCGTTGAACCATTTCACAGTGCCGACGGCCATAAGAGCCTCCGTTTGGGACAGGATAGATGCAGACGCACGATCCATTCGTGCGACGCGACAGCGCTAGCGCAGTTGGAGATCTTGAACGCTGCCCGAAAACGGCAAGCAAGACGCCAGAAGCGAAACGACAATCCGGCGTTATATGGCCCCAAACGCGCGCAATTACAAGAGCGGGGGCATGGCTCGGCCGAAATGTCGCGCGCGTCCCAGGCGCGTTCGCGCGCCAGGGCGCGGGGCGCCCGCGAGCGCGAAACCGCCCCGCTCGCCCGTGCCAAGACCCGCCGCGCGTGCTTTGGTCGGCGCTCGCGGGCTTCGCCCTTGCCGCGCTCTAACGCGCGATCTCTTCGACCACCAGCCCGCCGTAGCTGGCGAGCCTGGCCACGGCGGCGCGTGCCTCGTCCCGTGTCCCGAACCTCATGGCCTGGTCGGGCGGCCCCCATGCCACGGCGGGCACCTCCCGCATCAGCCAGACGGAGGGGGCGCCGCCGAGGCGCAGGACGAACGCGATCCCCGCGCCTCGACGATCGGCGCTCGGCGTTCCCGCGAGCGCCGCGGCGCGGCGTTCCTCGCGGCTCGGCTGCTTCGACTTCGACATCACGCGGGTCAGCCGCGGGCCGACGGGTCGCGAGCCTTGTCGGTCCGGGCGAGGCGAGCCAGCGTCGCGGTTTGCCGGTGCCATTGCCGGATCGGCAGGGCCGGCGCGCCGCCGATCGTGAGGCCGGCCGGCACATCGCGCATGACCCCGCTGCGGGCCGCGATGCGGGCGCCCGAGCCGATCGTCAGGTGATCGGCGATCGCTGACTGCCCGCCGATCATCACGGCGTCGCCCAGTGTCGTGCTGCCCGCGATGCCGACCTGGGCCGCGATGACGCAGCATCGTCCGATGCGCACGTTGTGGGCGATCTGGACCAGGTTGTCGATCACCGTGCCCGATGCGATCTCCGTGTCGCCGAGCGCGCCGCGATCGATGGTGCTGTTGGCGCCGATCTCGACCTCGTCGCCGATCACCACCAGACCCAGCTGCGGCACGCGGACGGGGCCGCGCTCGCTCGGCACGAAACCGAACCCGGGCGTGCCGATGCGCGCGCCGGGATAGATCTCGACACGGTCGCCGATCAGGGCGTGGCTGATCGATGCGCCGGCGCCGACGACGCAGTCGTCGCCCAGCACGACGCCCGCCGCGATCACGGCGTTGCAGCCGATCCGGCAGCGCGATCCGATCACCGCCCCGGCGCCGATCACCACGCCCGTGTCGACGTGGCAGCCGGGCGCGATGACCGCGTCGGGGGCGATGGTCGCGCCCGGATACTGTCCCGAGGGCGCGACACGATGCTGCGCCGCGGACGGGTTGTCGGGATAGAACAGCCGCTCGACCGCGATGTAGTGCAGGCGCGGCGCATCCGAGAAGATCAATCGCGCGGCGAGGTTGCCGCCGGGCGCGGCGAGCGAGCGCGCGGTCAGGACGGCGCCGGCCGACGTCGCCTCGTAGGCGTCGCGATGACGGCCATCGGCGAACAGGCCGAGGTGGCTGCTCTCAGCCCGATCGAGCGTCGCCACGTCGGTTATCGTCAGCTCGCCCGCCGCGACGTCGTCGAGCTCAACCTTCACGCGTGCCGCGATGTCCGCCAACAAGAACGGGCCGGCGCGCCGGTAGAATCTGGGGTCTGGCATGGTGGCCTGTATCTCGACGGTGGCCACGACGGCCCGCGGCCTGACGGGTTCTCAACTCAGCGGTTCGCGCGTTGCAGACGCGCGTTCATCCGCGCCGCCATCATACGCTCAAATCGCGGCGCGGACTGAAATAAGTTGGTAACCGGCCGGCGCACGCCTATATTGGGGAACGCTTTGGCGACATCAGCGCCCATCGGCGTTTGCCACTTGGGTCGAGCGGGAGTTGTCTCGTGCTGGTGCTCACGGCCATCGCATTCACCTAGGCAAGCCAAGCCTGTTTCACGCACGACCACGCACCACACGCGGCGTCTCGCGACGCGCGCGTCAGTCGCGCCGAGGCAGCCGGCCTCTTGAGTGACCCGATTGAACCGAAGGGAGACGGCCATGCTGCTTGCCGAAGACGGTGCGATATTCCGCATGAGGATCGAGTCCGGGCCCGAGCGGGTCCGCGTGTCGTGGACCGTGGTCCAGGGCAGCGGCGAGGCGGCGCTCACCGAGACGGACAGCCACGACGCGGCGTCGGTCGAGGAGGCGCGGCGCTGGGCGCATCAAGCGGCGCGCGTTCGCGGCTTCAAGAAAATCCGCGTGCGCAAGACGACCGCGCCGGAGGCTGAGCCGGAAGCCGAGCCGGACGCTGCGCCGGACGCATAGCATGGCGTTGAAGTCGGTCACGCTCGAGGATCATTTCGTCAGCGCCGGCCGATCGGCGATCGGCTGTGGCATCGCCGGCGTCTGGCGCGTGATCCAGCTGTTCGAGGGCGCCGACGGCGTCGCCTACGCCAGGCTGGTGAATGCCGCCGACCGGTCGCTCACCAAGACGGTGGCGACCGCCGCCTTGTTGGACCGCACTCTGTTCCGACACGCCAGCTGAGCCCTCGGCTCGGCCGCGACGGGACGCCGCGATTGGACCGCCGGGATGGGGAGCGAGACGCCATGGTGCGCTACCGATGCTACCTGCTCGACGCGCATGACCGGATTCGGCATGTCGAGGCGATCGATTGTTGCGACGACGATCGGGCGCGCGCGCGAGCCGCCGAGCTCCTGAGCCGGCACCCGACGCTTCATTCGATGGCGTTGTGGGATCGCGAGCGCCTGGTTCCGTCGGCCAAGTCGCCGGAGGCCGAGGGATCCTGAGGGGGTCGGTTCGACGCGCGGCCACTCGGGCAGCGGCGATTCGGCGCGACGCGGCGCCGCACGGGTGACCCGGTCGCGTTCGAGAATTTGGTGAATTTCCTCGCCTCGACGATACTGGGGCAGGTTCCGCGGCGTCGGGCGGCGGGCGGAGATCGAGGGCGGCTCGGTCGCTGACGGCTCGGCGGTCGCATCCGGAGGGTGAGAGCTCGATGGCAAAAGAAGATCTGTTGGAGTTCGAGGGCGTGGTGGCCGAGATTCTGCCGAACACCATGTTCCGGGTCCGGCTGGACAACGGACACGACGTGCTCGCGCACAGCTCGGGGCGGGTTCGGCGCAACCGAATCCGCATCCTGGCGGGCGATCGCGTGACGGTGGAGATGACGCCGTACGACTTGAGCAAAGGACGGATCAATTTCCGTCACAAGGACGAACGGGCCGGGCCGCCCATGGGTCCCGGGCGCAGCCGGCCGGGCCAGGTCCGACGGCGGCGATGATCCGGTGGCCGGTGTCCGCCCACGGGACGCCGGTCTCGCTCGCGTTCCCGAGTTACACGCGCGCAGAGGTTGCGGCCGACCGCATCCTCCATGTCACCGGACTGGGCCTCGCGCTCGCGGCGAGCGTGTGGCTGTTCGCCACGCTCGGACCCGTCGTCGGCGCGCGCCAGGCCGCGACATTGGCGATCTATTGCCTCGGCCTCCTGGGGATGCTCGCCGCATCGGCGGCCTACGCCATGGCGCACCCCGGATGGGTGAAGGCGCGGCTGCGCCAGGTCGACCGCGCGATGGTCTTCGTCATGATCGCCGGCAGCTACACGCCGTTCGCCGTCGACGCGCTCGAGCCGGCGGTCGGGCTGCCGCTCTGCGCGGCGGTCTGGGGCTTGGCCAGCGTGGGCGTCGGGTTGAAGCTCGCGCGCGTCGAGTGTCGCGAGCGCACCTGGATCGCGCTCTACCTCGCGATGGGGTGGCTGCTCCTGGCCGTCCTGCCGTGGTTCGTGGCGGCCTTGCCGGGCTCGGTGCTGGCGCTGCTGCTGGGCGGCGGCGCGGTGTACACGATCGGGTCGCTCATCCACGCGCACGCCGCGGTGCGGTTTCACAACGTCGTGTGGCACGCCATGGTCTTGATCGCCGCCAGCCTGCACTTCGCCGCCGTGATCCGCATGGTCGGCGCCGCGCCGGCGTCGCTCACCGGTTCATGACGAACGAGACGGGGCGCCGGCGAGGTCCTTGAGCTTGCGTTGCTTCTCGACCATGGCGTCGTGGCGACGCTTGAGCTTGGCGCTGAGCTTGCCGCCGCGCGCCTGATCGACGAGCGCGGTGGTCAGGCGCTCTTCGGCCGACAGCGCCCACGACCACTTGCTGGTCCGTTTGCCCATCATCATCATCATCGCGTTGCTCCTTGACCGGTCGACGGTGCCGGCTGTCAGCCCGCGCTTCCCGCGGCCTTGGCCTCGAGCAGGCGCGTCGCACAGAGCCCGCCGGCGCCCTGGATCGGCTTGTCGATGCCCGGCGGCGTGGTCCAGCCCGCCTTGTCGAGCACGTCGTCGCGGCTCCACTCGTTGCTCGCCTTGAGCGCGGTCAGTTGGGCGGTCACGTCGGGTCCGCCCATGAAGCGGCTGACGCACATGGTCGCCGCAAGATCAGTGCGCGCCGCGTCGGCGGCGGTGCTCGCCATCTTCTCCGCCGTGCCGCCGGTGACCCAGCCGCCCCACGTGAAGCCGACGATCATCGTCGCGACGGCGCATCCGGCGCAGCTCCAGAACAGCGTCGTCTTCGATGCCGTGTAGCGTTCCCAGCGCGTACCAGAGTTCGATCCCGCCATGTGAGTCGCCTCCTTTTCACGCGCACGGTGCAAGACACCATCCGCATCCCAAGAAGCAATATTTGGGATGGCCAAACGAAAAACCAAGCACTATTCGTGAATTTATTTTGGGATGTTCGAAATTCCATTCGGAATTCTCGAATCAACCCGAGCCAATGTTGATTTGATTCCATCGGCTGCCAGGTCGAGAACCGGAAGCGCAATCAGGACGCTACGCGTCGGCGCGACGGGCTCGACTGTGGTCGGCGACGCGCTCGGTGACCGATCCGGGCCCCGCGCAGGATGCCGCACGGCGGTCGCCCGCTACGCGAGGCTTCAGCGCCCCTTGCTGCGGGCGAGCGAGGTGATCCGCAACGGCGCCCGGCCCGAGCGCGCGGCGATCTCGGCGTCTTGGCCCTCGATCACGCCGCGCGCGGGCTCGTCGCCGTCGAGGCCGCCGAGCACGTCGCTGGGCACGCGCCGGTTCGAGCGACGCGAGCCATCCTCGTAGACGACGTCGAACAGCGTGAACTCACCCGCCGTCGCTTGCTTGCGCGCCATGACCTGCCATTTCGGTTGCCGCGGCTTGCCGCGCCGGAAGCTGCAAAGCGCACGCCGCGCCGCCGATGTAAAGCGACAAATGGCCGCCGGGAGGGAATTCGTTTCGTGATTCCGCAGGGCGGGTGTAAACGTCACACGCAATCCTCGAAAGCACCCATCATGATGCCGGTACGCGGCGAAACCGCGTCCAGACGCGCCCGCGCGTTGCCCAACCTGACGCGTCCGACGGCCTGGCTGGTCGTCGCGCTCCTGGCGTTGCTCGGCGCCGCGCCCGCGCATGCGGGCGACGCGCGCTACGAGGGGCTGCGCGAGCTCGTGCGCGGTGCGGCGTCATGCCCGACCCAACCGAGCACGGTCAGCATGGAGATCGGCGACGACGGCGGGGTGCGCGGCGAGGTCGTCACGACCGACGGCGCGCTGCACTTCTACGGCACGCTCAGCGCCGCCGGCCGGTTGCTCGCCAACTATCGGATGGCCGCCGGCGCGGAATACACCAGCGTCGAGGGCGTGGTCGGCGACGGCCGCATCGACGGCTTCACGCAGTCGAAGAGCTGCCGATACAGCCTCCATCTCACGCGACGCTAGCGCCGGCTTCGGTCCCAACGACGTGTCCGATTTCGTGCGTACCTGATCGGCGCGGCTGCGGCGCTGGTGTCCTGGCTGCTCGGACGCGCGGAAGCCCCACAGCAACGTAAGGCGCTGACCTTCGCGGGACGGACCGCGAGCTATTCCGGCACGCCGGCGCGACGCAAGCCGTCGCGCACATGCGCGCGCTGGGCGGCATCGGCCTGCACGCCGGCCGCCAGGAACGTCTGCATGAACGCGCCGATGGAGAAGTCGGGATCCTGTTGGCGGACCTGCGCGAGCTCGCGCTCCGCATCGGCCCGGCGGCCGGCCGCGCCGCAGGCGGCGACCAGCCATTTGCGCCGGATCACGCGCTGCGGGTTGACCTCGATCGCCTTGCGCAACAGCAGCGTGGCCGCATCATCGCGGCCGAGATAGAGCTGGCTCACGCCCATCAGGAAATTCCAGTGCCCCGCGGAGCTGACGGTCGGCGCGAGACGCAGCGCCGTCTCGATCGACGGCAGTGCGGCTTCGAACCGGCCGAGGCTCATCAGCGCGCGGCCGATCCCGGCATAGGCCCAGCTATCGAGGGGATCGAGCTCGATGACACGCTGGTAGGCGGCGATCGACTGCTCGAACTCGCCGCGCGCGCGCAGTAGGCCGGCGCGCGTGAACTGCGCCAGCACCTTGTTCGGACTGCGCGCGAGCACCGCTTGGTTGAGCTCCTCGGCGCGGGCGAGCTCGCCGGCCGGATCGCCGGTGAAATCGTCGAGCACCAGGTCGACGCCGATCTCCGCCAGCCGGCTCATGGCCTCGAGCGAGTCGGGGTCGAGGCGCAGCGCCTGCTCGAACTCCTGGCGCGCCGCAAGCAGGTTTGCTTGGTTGATCCCCCTGATCATCCACGCCCGACCGCGGATCTCGAAATCGAGCGCGGTCGGATCGTCGCGATGCTCCTGGCGCGAGCGCTCGGCGGCGGCGAGCCCGAGGGCGAGCGCCGTGTTCGTGCCGACGCGCCCGACGAGCTCGTCCCACCGCGCCGCCGCATCATTGGCATCGCCGTCGAACGCCTGCGCCCAGACCTGAGCGCCGGTCGCGGTGTCGTCGAGCCGGACGTCGATGCGCAACTGTCCGGCCTCGCGCCGGATGCTGCCTTCGACCACGAAGCGCACCTTGAGGCGCCGGCCGATCGCCGTCACGTCGGCGGGCGGGCGGTCGGCCGCGCCGGTCTGGTGGACGGCCACGATGCCGTCGGTGCTGCGGGCGAACGCCACCCTGAGATCGTCGGTGAACGCGTTGGCCAAGTCAGCGCTGCCGTCGCCCAGCGGCGTGAACGGCAGCACCGCGACCGACAGCAGCGACGGTGGCGCGGCCCACGGCGCGCTGTCGAGCCAGCGCGCCGCCAGCAATCCGGCCGCCGCCCCGACGCAGACCGCGGCGGCGACGCCCAGCCCGACCAGGCCGCGCGGCCGAACGGCAGCGCGGAGAAACCGGCGCCGCGGTTGTGCGGGCATCGGCTCGACGCACGCGACCGGGGCGGCAAACAGGTAGCCGCGCCCAGGCACGTTGCGGATGCAGGCCTGATCGCCGTCGTCGAGTGCGCGCCGGATCTCGCGGATGCACTGGGTCAGGGAATCGTCGGACACGTGGACGCCCGGCCACGCCGCCGCCATCAGCTCGTCTTTGGACAAGAGGCGGCCGGCCTGCTCGACCAGATGTTGCAGCACGACGAAGGTTTTCGGGCGCACCTTGATCTCGCGGTCGCCCTCGCGCAGGCAGCCGCGGATCAGATCGAGTTCGAACCGCGAGAAGCGGTAGCACGCGCTCGACGGCACGGCGGCGGGGCCTCTCCTGAGGTCGATTCAGTCAATTTCACCCGAAATTCAGTTCCTTTTCACCTGCTTTTCAAGACGCCCCCAGGTCGCCGCGCGATCATCCGCGCGGCGGCGGCGCGGCCTGTGTGGAGTGAACGCAGCCGCCGGTCAGGGAGTAGTGCTGGATGCGCAAGGTTGAAATCCCGTCACGACCGCGCGCCGCCGTTCTTGCGCTGATGCTCGTCGGGGTGGCCGCCGGCCTGGGCGCCTGCGCCGGCTTTACGCCGGCCGATGCGGTGCGGGCGCCGGGTCCCGGGGCGGCGACCCGGCCGTTCGACGGATTGTGGCAGGGCGTCGGCACGCCCGCGAGCGGCCGTGTCGGCATGGGATCGATCATGTGCACGCCGATGACAGTTCGGTTCGCCGTCGCCGGCGGAAAATTCGTCGGGGGCGCCCGGCGCCTGTCGATCGGGGTCAGACCCTGGATCGAATACGTGGACTTCCAGGGCGCCATCGACGACGCGGGCGTCCTCGAGGGGACCATGAGATTCCGGTACGACCGCGATCCGTGGTTCCTCGATCCGACCGGAGTCCCCGTGGCGGGACGGGCGGACGGCGCGCAGATCAATGCCAGCTACGCGGCGTCGTACTGCTACTACGACTTCGTCTTCACGCGCGTCCCGCCGACGCCCGGGCACGCCGACGGGACCAGGAGCTGAGCATCCGATCACGGCGCTCCGACAGGCGCCAAGGGAGGGCACCATGACGCGCGCACTGACGGTCATTGCCGGCCTGTTGCTCGCCAGCGGCCCGGCGCTCGCGGTCGAGGGCAGCTACCGAGGCAGCTATCAGATCATCGAAGGCGACCTCTGGTCTTGCGGCGAGCCGAGAGCGATCGCGACCGTAACCCTGAAGGGCGCATCCGCGCACGGGGTCTCCGTATCGGGGTTCGCCCACCTGCGAATGTTCTACGGCGACGGCGAGGTCTCACCCGACGGGTCGATCAAGATGACCTGGCACATGGTGCCCGATCCCTACAATTTCGGTACCACGTCGTTTGACGGCTCGGTCACCGGCGACGCGATCATCGCGGTCAGCCAGAACAATCGCTGCCGCGTCAGGTGGACGCTGACCAAGGGCTTCTTTTGGTGACGCGCGACGCGTCGACCGGCGCGCGGGGCAAAGCCGTGAGTCGGATCACCAGCCTGCGGCGGCCGCGCTACCTCTGGCTCGCGCTGCTGCTCGTCGGCCTGGGCGCCTGCGGCTCATAGTATGCCTCCCCCTACGATCCGCCTGGGACGCCCATATCCGGCGCGGCTGCGGGGCCGTTTGACGGCGTGTGGCGGGGCGTGGGCGTGCCGCAGACCGTCGGCGTCGACATCGGATCGATCATGTGCACGCCGTATAAGGCGCAGGTCTCCATCTATGGCGGGACCTCGTCGGCGGCGGCAAGCGCATATCCGTCGGCGTAAGACCCTACGTCGACGCCGGGGTCGTGGACGGCACCGTGATGTTCCGCTCCGGCAGGTATCCCGACTGGCTCGATCGCGCCAACACCTTCCGCCTCACGGGCAACGCGAACGACATGCAGGTCCGTGCCGGCTACACGTCGAAACTGTGCCACTACGATTTCGTCTTCGCACGCGTCCCGTCGACGCCCGCGGGGCCGGTCGGGACCAGGGGTTGAGCATCCGATCACGGCGTCCCGACGGATGCCACGGGAGGGCACCATGACGCGTATGGCGATGGTCGTTG
Source organism: Candidatus Sulfotelmatobacter sp. (assembly GCA_035507915.1). Classification (GTDB taxonomy): domain Bacteria; phylum Pseudomonadota; class Alphaproteobacteria; order Elsterales; family Elsteraceae; genus JACQAI01. The sequence goes on along the minus strand of DATJNS010000015.1, from coordinate 14,666 downwards.
CCGGCTGGTTGCTCGCCGGTGGCCCGGCGCTCGTGGCCGCAGGCGCCTACGACGGTACCTACAAGGGCGCCTACGAGTATGTCGCCGGCGACCTCGCGTTTTGTTACGGCGACCCGAGGCCGGTCGTGACCGTGACCGTGCACGGCACGTCCGCACGCGGGGTCCTTGTATGGGGGCTCGCCCACCTGCGCGTGGGGTACGGCAACGGCGAGCTCGCGCTCGACGGGTCGCTCAAGCTGGTCTTCACGACGGCACCCGACCTCTACAACGTCGGCCCGAGCACGCTCGAAGGCTCGTTCGCCGACGGCGCCTTTGTCGGGTTCGTGGAGAACCGTCGCTGTCGCTCCAAGTTGACGCTGACGAGGAACTGATCGTGAGGCGAGGCCTGTCCGCGCTGGCGCTGCTGGCCTGCGTCACGCTCGCGCGCGCTGCGGCGGCGGCCGATCAGGCGGCGCTCGCGATCAACACCGCGATCGACGGGCCGGCGCTGACGTTCGACTGGCCGGCGCTCGAGATCGGCGTCGGCAGCTACGAGGCCGGGCCGACCGGGCTCACCATCGTGCGCTTCAAGAACCGCGCCGCGGTCGCGGTCGACGTGCGCGGCGGCGGACCCGGCACCGTCAACACCGACATCCTGCGGCTCGCCTATGCGAGCAGCTTCATCGACGCGATCGTGTTCGCCGGCGGCTCGTCCTACGGCGAGGAGGCGATCACCGCGGTCGCCACCGGCCTGAAGGACATCGGTGCGCGCTCGGCCGCGTGGCACGACATCGCGCTGGTGCCGGGCGCGATCATCTTCGATCTCGGCGATCGCCGCCTCAACGACGTCTATCCCGACAAGCGCCTGGCGCAGGCGGCGCTACGGGCACGCCGGCCCGGCGTATTCCCGCTCGGCGCCCAGGGTGCCGGCCGCATGGCGATGCAGGGCGGCTATTTCGGCTGCCAGGCGCATTCCGGTCAGGGCGGCGCGTTCCGTCAGATCGGCGCGACCAAGCTGGCGGCGTTCGTCGTCGTCAATGCCTACGGCGCGATCACGGACCGCGCCGGCAAGCTGGTGCGCTGCCAGCGCGCGCCCGGCTGGGGCGCGCTCGACAGCGTGAGCGCGCTGCTCCAGCACCTGCCCGACAGCGCCAAGCCCGACTGGCGGGCGGCGTCGGTCGACGCCGGCCTCACGCGCAACACCACGGTCAGCTTGGTGGTGACCAGCCAGAAGCTGCCGCCCGCGCAGCTGCAGCGTCTGGCGGTGCAGGTCCACACCTCGATGGCGCGCGCGATCCAGCCGTTCTCGACCGCGTTCGACGGCGACACGCTGTTCGCCGCCTCGACCCAGGAGACCGACAATGCCGAGCTCAGCCCGCTGACCTTGGGCGTGGTCGCGGGCGAGTTGATGTGGGACGCCGTGCTGGCCAGCGTGCCGCCCGAGCCGTCCGTCGCGCCGCCAGCGCTGATCGCCGTGCCACCCGAACGGCTGGCGGGATTCGTCGGCACCTATACGGTCGGCAGTCTCGGTCGCATCACGGTGCGCGTGGTCGATCTCCGGCTGACCGTCGAGGCGATCGGCAAGACGCCGGTCTACGAATTCGAGGTCGGCAAGCCGCGCGCGGTGCTGCCGGTGTCCGATCGGGAGTTCGTCGTCGACGGGCGCTACCACACGCGCATCGCGTTCGTGACGGACGCCGCGGGCAAGGCGACAGGCACCGTGGTGAATCCCGGTCGCTGGGAACAGCGCGGCGAGCGCATCGCCGACTAGCTCGCGGCGCGGCTCAGATGAAGGCGTGCACCTTGACGACGAAGCTCGCGACGCCGCTGCCATCGCGGTCGAGCGTGGCGGCGTTCCGCTGCACGGCGTCCGGGCCGTCCAGCCAGACCTCCCAGATTCCGTCCACTCGTATGTCGAGGTTCGCCACACGACTTCCCGGCGCGCGGGTCTGCTCGATGACCGCGTGCTTGACCAGCCGGCGCACGCCCTGAAGCAGGGGCTCGAGCGTTGCGGGATCGAGCCGGGCTGCGCCGGGAGGCGCGGCATCGCCGCGCGGCGCCAGGAACAAGAGGATCTGCTTGATGGTGCCGGGCGGCCCGTCGAAGTCGGCGGCGCCGTCGATCCGCGTCATCACCCGCGAGACCGCGCCGACGAACAGTTGGGAGTCCTGGTCGCACGCCTTGAGCTCGGGTGAATTGTGGGCGGCCAGACGGTCCTCGGGCGTGTCGAACGCGAGCTGCGGAATGCCGTCGATGCGCAGCGCGCGCGCCAACGCATCGGTCCCGGGCAGGTCCAGGATGTGATTCTGGACATAGCGCCGGCAGCGCGGGAGCTTGGCGGTCAGCGGGCCGTGCGGATCGAGCCAGTGCGCCTGGAAGGTCGCGAGATCGATGTCCGCCCGGCGGCGCATCAGGCTGTTGGCCACAATCATCGGGACCCCTGCGCGAGTTTGCATATCACGGCCGGTTGGTGTCCAGACCCGCAGGCATGTCGGCGGCGACCGGTCGACCCACATTAAATTCCGGTCATCCGGGCACGCGGCGCGTCGAGCCCGCGATACCCAAGGCGCGGCACTGCCGGAAGCTGCCTGATGCGTGCGAGATCGAGTCTGTGGCGCGTCCCCGCGTTTCTGATCGCGGCCGGCCTGCTCTGCGCCGGCGTGGCGCGGGCGGACGACGGCGTGCTGGCGGCGCTCAATCGCGCGCGAACCGACCCGGTCGGGTTCGCCGCCGTGCTCCAGCAATATCGCGCCCGCATGCAGGGCAAGCGCTTCCTCAAGCCGGGAACCACGAACGTCTGGATCGTCACCCAGGAAGGCACCGCGGCGGTCGACGAGGCGATCGCGGTGCTGCGCGCCACGGCGCCCATGCCACCGCTGTCGGTCAATCCGGGCCTGGCGCTGGCCGCGCTCGACCAGGTCGTCTGGCAGGGGCCACGGGGCGAGGTCGGCCATCGCGGCGAGGGCGGTTCCTCGCCGTTCGACCGTCAGGCCCGGCATGGGGTGACGGCGCGCCTGTCGGGCGAGAACATCGACTATGGCGCCGACGGGCTGCAGGCCGTCATCGACTTGATCGTCGACGACGGCGTGCCCTCGCGCGGCCATCGGCACAACATCCTCGATCCGGATTTCCGGCAGGTCGGCATCGCCAGCGGCCCGCATTGGCAATACGGCGCGATGTGCGTGATCGAGTTCGCGTCGGCCCCCTAGAGCCCGCGTTCGGGGGCGCGGGCGCGGCGTTGGCCGCTAGCCGCCGCGCAGCTGCTGCTCGACACCAGCAATGTCGATGACGTCCCAGTGCTCGGCGAGCTTGCCGTCGGCGACGCGCCAGATGTCGATGGTGTGGATCGTGACCGTCTTGCCGGTCGGCGCGATCCCGAGGAAGGGGCCGCGATGCGTCCCCGTCCACCGGTTGCGCGCGACGATCTTGTCGTCGCCGAAGATCCGATCGTCCACCGTCAGGTGAAGGTCGGGCAGCGCGTCGCGAACGCCCTTGATCCCGCCATGCTGGATGTAACCGGTGGCGAACAGGCGGGCGAGCGCGGCGGCATCGTTGGCGTTCACCGCCGCCACGTAGCGATCGAGCAAAGCCGCGGTCGCGGTGGTGTGATCGCAGGCGCCGGCCGTGGCGCGCGACATTCCCGCAGATCCGATCAGGGCCGGGGCCGACAGCGCGACGGCGGCCAGCATCGTCCGACGCGTCGGCATGCGTCCTCCTCGAATTTGCCGGCGCGGTGCGCGCGACACGCGACTGTGGCGCCGGTGCGGCGCCTGGACAAACGAGGAAATCGCGTCCGGCGATGAGAATTTTGCGCGTCGCCGGTCCGCTGCGGCGAACCCAGCGGACCGCGGCGCTCTGCCGCTGCTTCTCGTCGCACGACGACAGGATGTCGACGGTCAAGGTGCTTGGCCCCATCGCGTCCAGGCGCCACTATCACCTGATGGTTTCGCTTCGTTCGGGCCGCTTCGTGGTCGTCGGCGCGGGCGCTGCAGGCTTGATGGCGGCGCGCGAGCTCGCACGCGCGGGCAAGGCGGTGACGATCCTGGAAGCGCGCGATCGCTGTGGCGGGCGCATCCACGCGCTGGCGAGCGCGCAATTCGGCTACCCGGCCGAGGGCGGCGCCGAGTTCGTCCATGGCGAAGCGCCGGTGACCCGCGCCGTGTTGCGCGACGCGCGACTGGCGCTGTCGCCCCTCGCAGGCACGCGCTGGATCAAGCGCGACGGTGCGTTCTCGCCACGGGACCCGCAACCCCCGCACGCGGACCGGCTCTATGAGGCCTTGGCGGCGTTGACGGTCGACCTCCCGGTCGCCGACTTCCTCGGGCGGCATTTTGGCGGCGAGCAGTATGCCGAGCTGCGGCGCGCCATCACGCGCATGGTCGAAGGCTATGACGCGGCCGATCCCGCGCGCGCCAGCACGCTGGCGCTGCGCGAGGAATGGATGGGTCGTGGTCTGTCCAACCAGGGACGCATCGCCGGCGGTTACGGCGCGCTGATCGATTTTCTGGCGGCACAGTGCCGGCAGCACGGGGCGAGCATCCGCTTCGGCGCCACCGTGACGGGCGTCGAGCTGACCGATCGCGGAGCGGTCGCCCGGTGCGCCGACGGCAGCGCGCAGGAGGGCGACGCCGTGATCCTTGCCGTGCCGCTGCCGCTGCTGGCCGAGATCGTGTTGCCGCCGGCCGCCCGCGAGACGGCGGCGGCGGCCGTCCCGCACATCGGTTTCGGCAACGTCGTGAAAATCCTGCTGCGCTTCGCGACCCCATGGTGGGCGCACGCCGCGGGTCGGGATCTCGGCGACATGTCGTTCCTGCTGTCCGACGCGCGGGTGCCGACGTGGTGGACGCAGCATCCCGATGACCATCCCGTGCTCACCGGCTGGTTCGCAGGCCCGCGGGCGAGCACCGTCGCGCCGCTCGACGAGGCGGCGCTCATCGACATGGGGATCGCCTCGCTCGCGGACATCTTCGAGCGCTCTGCCGGCGATTTGACGCAGCAGCTCGTCGCGGCGCGCGCCATCAACTGGGGCAACGACCGGTTCGCGCGCGGCGCATATTCCTACGCCACGCCGACCACGCGCGAGGCGCAGTCGCGCCTGGAAAACCCCGACGGCGGCGCCGTGCTCTTCTCCGGCGAGGCGCTCTATGGCGGCCCGGACATGGGCACGGTCGAAGCGGCGCTCGCCAGCGGATTGAACACGGCGCGCCGCATCCTCGCCGCCGCGTGAACCGCGATCAGCGCTTGGCCTCGTGCGAGGCGTTCTCGTACTTGCGCTGATATTGCTCGCGCGTCAGGTAGCGTTGCTCGATCTGCTCGAGCTCTGCGATGCCGACCAGCCCGTTCAGCTCCTCGAAAGACACCAGCAGCTCCGGCCGGTCCACGACCTCGCCGGTGCGCAGCGACTCGCCGAGCGCGGCGAGCGCGTTCTTCATGCCCTGGACCGACGCCGCGGTGAGCAGGCGGGGATAGATCACGGCGCCGACGCCGAGGTCCTGAAGCTGGCGCGCCGAGAACAGCGGCGTCGTCGAGCGACGGCGGATGCCGAAGCCCATGTTCACGCACACCGGCTTCGACACGTTGCGCACCACCGTCGAGATGTGCTCGGTCGTCAGCACGGCATCCGCGAACAGGAGATCGGCGCCCATCTCGGCATAGAGGTTGAGGCGGCGGATCACCTCGGCGATGCCGTGGGTCGCCAAGGCATCGGTGCGCGACATGATGATCATGTCGGGATCGCGCCGCGCCTCCGCGGCGGCGCGGATCTTCTCGGCGCCCTCCTCGGCGGAGATGACCTCCTTGCCCTTCATGTGGCCGCAGCGCTTGGGCCACACCTGGTCCTCGATCATGATGCCCGCGAGGCCGGCCTGCTCGAAGGCGCGCGTGGTGAAATGCACGTTCACCGCGTTGCCGTAGCCCGTGTCGGCGTCGGCGATCAGCGGCAGCCCGCAGCACGCGGCGAACGCGCGGCAGGCCCGCAGGTTCTCCTCCAGCCCCATCACGCCCTGATCGGCCCAGCCGAGCCCGGCTTCGCTGATGCCGGCGCCGGAGATGAAGCCCACGGCGAACCCGGCGGCTTCGACCAGCCGCGCGCTGAAGCCGTCGAACACCCCGGGCATGACGAGGATCTCGGGCGCGGTGATGAGCGCGCGCAGCGTCTTGGCCTTGGTCATCGGGCTGTCCTTTCGGGGATTGGCGTTGCCGGCGGCGTCATTGAACGGCGAGGCCCAGATGCTGGGCGACCTGGTGGAACGCGGCGTATTCGCGCGTGATCAGCTCGCGCATTTCTTTCGGGTCGCGGATGACCGGTGCGGCGCCCGCGTTCTCCAGCGCCGTCTGGATGGCGGGCGAGCGCGCCGCCTCGCGGTAGGCGCGGTAGAGCGTGTCGACGATCGCCGGCGGCAGTCCCTTGGGTCCGATCAATCCCCACCACAGCCCGGACTCCAGGCCCTTGGCGCCGACCGCGTCCAGGCCGGACGCTTGCGGCACCTGGGGATTGTCGGCGCCCGAGGTCAACAGCAGGCACTTGGCGGTGCCGGCCTTGATGTAGGGCAGCATCGGCTGCACCGAGCCGCCGTAGATGTCGATCTGGTGGCCGAGGAAATTCTTGGCGGTCTCGCCCGCGCCGCCGAACGGCACCGAGATCTGCTTGATCCCGAAGCGCTCGAAGATGCGCTCGGCGGCGAGCTGCATCGTGTTGCCGACGCCGTCGGTGCCGTAGGTGTACTTGTTCGGACTGCGCTTGAGCTGCTCGAGGAACTCCTTGGCGTTGTTGGCCGGAAATTCCGGGGCGACGCACATCACGTAGGAGCCGTAGCCGATCTCGATGATGGGAACGTAGGAGTCCTGCGTATAGGTCACGTCCTTCATGGTGTTCGGCAAGGTGGTCAGCACGCCGTTGAAGATGAAGCCCACCGTGTAGCCGTCGGGCGGCGCCCGCGTGATCAGGCCGGTGCCGATCGTGCCGCCGGCGCCCGGCTTGTTCTCGATGATCACGCGGGTCTTCAGGATCGGCTCGACCGCCCGCGCGGTCAGCCGCCCGAGCGTATCGGCGCCGCCGCCGGGCGGTGTCGGCACGATGACGCGGATCGGTCGGTCGGGATAAGGATCGGCCGCCCGCGCCGGCGCTTCCGCGCACAGCAGCGCCGCGGCGCCAACGAGAACTCCGGCCAATCGGCTCGCAACCGTCATTGCTTCCTCCCGTGCCGTGGCCTGCATCGGGCCAGGGCGTCGCTTTGCGCGGTCACGTCGCGATGGAGAGCTGCTGGCGCTCCGGAAGCGACGTCGCGGCCTCGATCACGTCACCGAGCAAGGCGTCGTCGTCGATGTCCATCCGGCCGACGGACCGTCCATCGACGTGTACCGCATCGATGCGTCACTGCTCTACCGTGTGATCGACCGACCGCCACTATGGCATGCGCGACGGACGCTTGCACGCCGCCGCCACGTCCGTCGAATCTCGAACCGAGACACGGCTCCGCCGTCGCGCCGGTTGCCGCCGATGGCAATTCGCGGTCAACTGGCGGAAACAGCATAGCGACATCAGGGAGGACGCCATGGCCCAGTTCGGCGACGCCACCGGCGAGTATCGCGGCACGTCCCATCACCCGGACGCCGTGCTGCTGCCTTGGCTGGCCAAGAAGCCGCGCGAGGCGGCGCTCGAGCCGGATCTCCCGATCATCGATCCGCACCACCATTTCTGGGACACGCCGGCGCGCGGCCGCTACCTCCTGCCCGAGCTGCTCGAGGACATCGGCGGCGGCCACAACATCGTCGCCACCGTGTTCGTCGAGTGCCGCGCCATGTACCGCAAGGCCGGGCCGCCCGAGATGGCGCCGGTTGGCGAGGTCGAATTCGTCAACGGCATCGCAGCGATGAGCGCGTCGGGCAACTACGGCCCGTGCCGGGTCGCCGAGGCCATCATCGGCTCGGCGGACCTCACCCTCGGCGCGCGCGTGCGCGCCGTGCTCGAGGCCCAGATCGCCGTCGGTGGCGGCCGCTTCCGCGGCATTCGGGTCGGCGTCGCGGGCGACCCCCATCCCGACGTCCAAAAGTTCGCCTCCCGGCAGGTGCCGGTGGATCTCGTGCGCGATCCCAAGTTCCGCGAGGGCTTCGCTCAGCTGGCGCCGCTCGGCTTGAGCTTCGAGAGCTGGCAGTACCATCCGCAGCTGCCCCACGCCATCGATCTGGCGCGCGCGTTCCCGAACACCTCGATCATCCTCGACCACGTCGGCGGCGTGCTCGGCGTCGGTCCGTATCGCGGCCGGCGCCAGGAGATTCTCGCAAGCTGGAAGCGCGACATCGCCGAGCTCGCCAAGTGTCCCAACGTCACGGTCAAGCTCGGCGGCGTCGGCATGACGTCGTTCGGCTTCGACTTCCACGAGCGCCCGCTGCCGCCGTCGTCCGAGGATCTCGCGGCCGCGTGGCGCCAGTACATCGAGCCGTGCATCGAGCTGTTCGGCGTCGATCGCTGCATGTTCGAGAGCAACTTCCCGCCCGACAAGCAGTCGGGCGGCTATACCGAGCTGTGGAACGCCTTCAAGCGCATCACCGCGGGCGCCTCGGCGGCCGAGAAGACGGCGCTCTACAGCGGCACCGCGGCGCGCGTCTACCGCCTGACCAAGCCCTGAGGGCGCCGACGCTTCTGCGGCATCGCGCTAGATCCTCGCGCGCGCGAGCCGGGCGCCCTCGACCATGATGCGCAGCTTCTCGACCGCGCGGCGCGGCGACATCATCACGAGACCGCAGTCGGGCGCCGCCTGGATGCGCTCGGGCCCCAGCACCTCGGCGGCCGCGAGCAGGCGGCGCGCCACGTGCTCGGCGGTCTCGGTCGTTTCGTCGCTGTTGAACACGCAGCCGAACAGCACGGTTTTCGACTTGCACGCCGCCAGGTGCCGCGGGTCGAGCGCCGGCCCTTCGAACTCCAGCGCGAGCTGATCGATCTTCGAGCGGTCGAGCTCGGCCAGGATGGCCGGATAGGTGTCGCGGATCGGCCGCGGCGTGCCGGCTTGCGGGTAGCCGTAGCAGACGTGCACCGCGGTCGTGCAGCGCAGCCCCTCGACGCAGCGGTCGAGGGCCGCGATGCCCCATTCGGCGGTCTTTTCCGGGTAGCGGCTGAACACCGGCTCGTCGAACTGGATGACGGCCGGCCCGAGCGCGTCGAGCAGGCGCGCCTCCTGGTTGATCGCCGCGGCCCAGGCGAACGCCATGGCCTTCTCGTCGCGGTAATAGACGTCCGCGGTCGAGTCGACGACCGTCATCGGGCCGGGCAGCGTCACCTTGACGGGGCGCGCGCTCTCAGCGATCGCGAAGCGCAGATCCTCCACCAGCACGGGCCCGCGATGCTCGATCGGACCGACGCAGCGTCCGACCCTGACGGTCCGCCGGCCCGCGCGCATCGTGCGCATCTCGAAAGTCTCGTAGTCGAAGCCGCCCATCGCGGCGGTCAGGTGGGTGACGTAGTTCTTCCGACGCTGCTCGCCGTCGCTGATGATGTCGATGCCCGCGCGCTCCTGCTCGTAGATCGCGAGACGCGTCGTGTCGTCCTGCGCGAGCCGCAACGCCTCGCCCGTCAGGCTCCACGTCCGCGCCTCGGCGAAGTGGTCGCGCCGTCCGTCGACCGCGGTCGCCGCCGTGAAGAGCCAAGGCCGCTTCGGCATGCTGCCGATCACCGTGGTCGTGAAAGCCTGTGGGGCCATATCGAGCTCCTGTGTCGCGTCGTACCCGGTCCGCCCCGATCCGCGCGCTAGGTCTGCTTGAAGCAGCGGTTGGCGTTGTCCCAGAACAGTTTTTGGCGCGTCGCTTGGTCGAGGCTCGACCAGTCCATGATCTTGTCGATCGAGTCGGGAAACCAGCTCTCATAGTGCGGGTAGTCGGACGCGTACATCAACACGCCGTCGCCGAGCGCCTGCGTCACCATCTGGAACATCGGCTCGTGCTCGTGCGCCTCGATGTTGCAGAAGACGCGGCCGGCGCGGAAATGCTCGCTCGGCAAATGCTTGAGCGCCGCGGTGCGGCCGACATAGCCGACCTGCTCGTCCATCCGCCGCACCCAGAAGGGCAGCCAGCCGAAGCCGCATTCGAGGACCGCCAGGCGCAGACCCGGGTGGCGGTCGAGCACGCCGCCCGCGAGGAAACCGGCCATGAAGCGCATCGCGCCCCATGGGTGCGAGCACAGCCGCGCCAGGTAGACGTTGTCCCACATGTCGCGGTAGCCGGGAAAATACGGCGGGTTCCACGCGAAGCTGTGATGCACGATCGCGAGGTCGTGGTCCTCGGCGGCCTGCCAGATCGGCTCGAGGTCGGGATGGTCGACCGGCCGATCGTTGTCGAGCAGCGGCTGCACCGCGACCGCCCATTTGGATGCGCCCCACTCGCGGATCTCGCGCACCGCCTCGTCGACATTGCGGGTCGAGGCGACGATCGGTCCCTTGAGCCGGTCCGGCGCGGTGCCGCAGAAATCGCGCATGTGGCGGTGATAGGCGCGGATCAGCGCGATCTCGATCGACACGTCGGGATGGCCGACGACGGCGGTCCACGCCGAGGGGATCAGGAAATGCCGGTCGGCGCCCTCGACGTCCATGTCGTGCAGCCGGTTGTCCGCCCGGTCATCCTCGACGCCCGCGCTGGGGCGCAGCCGGCCGCGCCACACCCTGCCGTCGCGCGAGCCCGGCCGCGGCGTCGCCTCGCCGAGCGTCCGCTCATAGTCCTTCTGGTCGAAGCGATAGAGGGCGCGCTCGGCGCCGCCGGCGTCGCGGCCGCGGACGGCGACCTTGTACGGCGCGAGCTCGGGCAAGCGCGGGCGAAAGGCGGGATCGACGTACTTGTCGAGCACCGCGGCGCCGGGATTGATGTGCGTGTCGACGTCGTAGACCCGGAAGCCGTTTTTCATGCGGCGTCTCCTCCCCGGTTCGGCGACGCCCCAGCATATCACTCGCCGAGGTCCGAATCACGGCCTCGCAGCGCCGTGCGCGCGGTTCACCCGGTGGCGAGGATGCGGCGTGCCGTGTTTCGATCCGCTGGCGGGCGCCGCTTCGATCGTGCCCGCATGCGAACCGCCTTACAGCGCTTCGTCGGAAAAGAACACGGCGCCGCCGTCGGAGTGACGGCGTTCTCGCGGGCGAGCGTGCTCGCCATCTCGCTAGTCAGATCCGCGACGGTTGAAGTAGCGTTCGGAGATGACGGCGTCCTACGCAAATACCGTTGGCGCCGCTGCGGTGAAATCCCGAAAGAAGGAATTCGAACCGATGAGCTGTCGTACGCGTGTGCGCCGCCTTATCGCTCTTTTGGTGTGCGTCTTCGGCTCCGGCTGCACCTGGCAGTCGCACGTCGATACTCTATCGGACGAAAATGGACGGCTGCGCCAGCAGATCGCCAGCGACGCGACGGAGAAGCAGCGGCTGCAGCAACAGATCATCGCCGATCAGCGGCAGATCATCGCCGACCAGCAGCAGCTCGCCCTCAACAAGGGCGAGATCGACGCCAAGCAACGACAGATCGATGAGAGCCGCAAGCAGATCGCCGATGCGCAAGTCCAGATGCAACGACTCGCCGGTGCGATACGATACACCGTCAACAGTGATCTCCTGTTCCTGCCGGGCAGTTGGGATTTGTCGCCGGACGGGCAGCAGATCATCACCAAGATGGCGACCCAGCTTGCCGTGGAGCAGAAGCTGAAGCTCGTGATCAACGGCTTCACCGACAACACGCCGATCGGAGCGGAGCTGCGACGCAAGGGCATCGCGTCGAATCAGGAGCTGTCGCAGAAGCGCGCCGAGAGCGTCATGGAGTTCATGATCTCGCAAGGCGTGAGTCGCGACCTCGTGACGGCGCAGGGTTTTGGCGAAGACGACGCGATCGCGCCGAACGATACCCTGCAAGGTCGCGCCCTGAACCGGCGTATCGAGATCACCGTCGCCGGGTCGTGAGGGTCGGCGGCGGCGTCCGACGATCTCGGCCGGACGCCGCGATCGCCGACACCGAGGATTTCGCGTCTACCGGATCGACGGCGACAGTTCGCGGGCTTGCTGCAGACGCGACGAGAGCAGCGTTGCAACCGCGCTCGTGGCGCGCGCCAAGCGTCGGGCAAGGAGGCGGGCGCGCCGGCCGATCTGCGCGGCGCGTGACGGCGCGCGTTCGGTCAGCCAAGCGCGCTCGTACCAGGATCGTTCGACCAGGAGCGATAGCATGATGGGAATCCTCGGCAAGGGGGAACTCACGAGGCGCAAGTTAAGCCGTGCGCTGCCGAGCGATTAGACGCTTAGAACCGCATGGACCTATGTCCGGCGTTCATGAATGCCGATCGGCTCGTCGTCGGCGCTCGATCGATTGATGAGCCGGCGCCATAAGGGCTATCGCGTTGCACCCTCTAATCCGGCGCGCGCAATCCCTTAGATTCAGTAGATCCCGCGGGTCGATCGACTGGAAGGTTTCGATGAGACGCCTCGCCGCGACCGTCGTATCGCTGTCCCTCATCGCCTCGGCATTGGCCCATGCCGAGCAAAGGCCATCCACGAGGAGGTCCGACATGGCTCAGTCCGCGCCCACGCTCGACGATATAGGTCAGGTCTCGCCGGCGCTCGCGGCGTACACGCAAGGCGCGCTCCTCGAAGATCTTTGGAAGCGCCCCGGTCTGTCGCCGCGCGACCGCAGCATCGTGACGCTCGCTGCCCTCATCGCGCGCAATCAGACGATCGAGCTGCCCTTCTATCTCGATCGCGCGCTCGACAATGGCGTCAGGCCAGGCGAGGTCTCCGAGATCATCACGCATCTCGCGTTCTATTCCGGCTGGGGGACGGCCGTGTCGGCGGCGTCGGTCGCGAAGGACGTGTTCGCCCGGCGCAAGATCGGGATCGATCAGCTCCCCCCGGCGTCGGGTCCGCGGCTGCCGCTCGACGAGGCTGCCGAAGCGCAACGCGTGAAACGCGTGGGCGAGCAGTTCGGCGCGGTCGCGCCGGGTCTCGTGCAGGACACCACCGACGTTGTCTTCCGCGACCTCTGGCTGCGCCCGGGGCTCGCGCCGCGCGACCGCAGCTTGGTCACGATCAGCGCCCTGATCGCCACGGGCCAGGTCGCGCAGCTTTCGGGTCACCTCGGCCGGGCCATGGACAACGGCCTGACGCAGCCGGAGGCCGCGGAGGCCATCCGGCAACTCGCCTACTACGCCGGCTGGCCCAACGCGTTCTCGGCGCTGCCGGTCGCCAAGGACGTGTTCGAGAAGCGTCCCAAGTGAGGGACGTGAAACGATCAGCCGCGATGCCGTAGGGCATCGACGAGCAGCGCGAACGCCGGCGAGGACTGGCGGCGGCTCGGATAATAGAGGTGGTAGCCTGGATAGGACGGGCACCAGTCCTCGAGCACCCGCCGCAGCCCCCGCTTCGCGATGTGGGGCGCTGCCAGACCCTCGGGGACATAGGCGAGGCCGAACCCGGCGAGCGCTGCGGCGAGCATTTGTGCCGACGTGTTGAAGACGAGTTGGCCGTCGACGCGCACCTTGACCTCGCGCTTGCCCTTTTCGAACTCCCAAGCGTAGAGCCCGCCATGGGTGGGCAAGCGGAGATTGATGCAGTTGTGGCCGACCAGGTCCTGCGGTGTCTTCGGTTCTTGATGCCTCGAAAAGTAGGCGGAGGACCCCACGACCGCCATGCGCATGTCCGGACCGATCCGAACCGCGATCATGTCCTTTGCGACCTGCTCGCCTTGTCGTACGCCCGCGTCGTAGCGCTGCGCGACGATGTCGGTCAGCGTGTAGTCGACGGTGATCTCGACCTTGATGTCCGGATAGGCCGGCAGGAATTTGGCCAGCTTCGGCCAGAGCACGGTGTCGACCGCGTAGTCGATCGCCGTGATCCGGATCGTGCCGGCCGGTTTGTCGCGCAGCTCGCTGAGGGCATCGAGCTCCGCCTCGATCTCCTCGAACCGCGGACCGACGGTGTGCAGCAGGCGTTCGCCGGCTTGCGTCGGCGCGACGCTGCGGGTGGTGCGGGTCAGCAGCCGAAGACCGAGCCGTTCCTCGAGCTCCCGGATGGTGTGGCTCAGCGCCGATTGGGATACGCCGAGCTTCGCGGCGGCCCTGGTGAAGCTGCGCTCGCGCGCGACCGCGACGAAAGCCAGCAGGTCATTGAGGTCCCGGCGCGCCATTCATGAGCTCCCCTCATATACCCATTCGCATTTCTCCATCTAATCGCGCGTCAGCACAGCAATTATTTCGATCGAGGACGCGGAGGAGGTGGCGCAGTGGCACGACAGGCAGCGGACTTCGATTTCAGCGACGCCATGATCGTCGTCACCGGCGCCGGCTCCGGCATCGGCCAGGGCATCGCCCAGGCGTTCCACGCCGCCGGCGGTCGGGTGGCGCTGGGCGACCTGCGCCCGGATGCGGCGGAGCGCGCAGCGGCCGCGCTCGGCGGCGAGCGCATCTTCGTTGGCGCCGTCGACGTGCGGGACGAGGCATCGGTGCAAGGGTTCTTCGCAGCGGCCGAACGGGCGCTGGGCCCCGTGACGATCGCCGTGGCCAACGCCGGCATCTATCCGAACTGCCCGGTCCTCGACATGACCGTCGAGGAGTGGGACCGCGTGATCGAGACCAACCTGCGCGGCGTGTTCCTCACGTGCCGCGCGGCGGGGCGCAGCATGACGGCCGGCGGGCGCCCCGGCAAAATCATCACGATCTCGTCCGGTGCTCACGCCAG
>DATJNS010000014.1:0-10282 GCA_035507915.1 Candidatus Sulfotelmatobacter sp. | reverse complement strand
CGGCCTTGTGTGTCGTCGTCCGCGGAGGCACCGTCGTCTGTGCGGGTATCCACATGAGCGACATCCCCTCTTTCCCCTACCACTTGCTTTGGGGTGAGCGCTGCGTGCGTTCGGTCGCCAACCTGACGCGGCGCGACGGCGAGGAGTTCCTGGCGCTCGCCGACACGCTGTCGATCCGTACCCATACCGTGCCGTTGCCGCTCGCCGACGCCAACGAGGCGCTGGCGCGCCTGCGCGAGGGCCGCTTGCGCGGCGCCGCCGTGTTGACCCTCTAACGCGCCAGGGGCGAAGCCCCGCGAGCGCCGTCGCGCTCAGCCGACACTCGGGATCGCCCAGGCCGACACCTCGCCCGAACCGAGGCGCAGTTGCTTGACCTTGGCGTAGGCCGGCGAGCGCCAGAACCCGCGCAGCGCGTCCATCGACGGGAACTCGAGCACAACCACGCGGCGCCCGTCGTGCGGCGGCCCTTCGAGCACCTCGACGTCGCCGCCCCGCACGATGTAGCGGCCGCCCGCCTCGGCGATCAGGCGCGCCGCCTGCTCGCGATACTCCGGCCAGCCTTCCGGCTTCGTCATCTTGATCTGGACGATGATGTACGCGGCCATGAGTTCCTCCGTTTCGGCGTACGTCACCCTAACGCGTCATTGCGAGGAGCGCAGCGACGAAGCAATGACAGGGGGAGGGGTTGGCGAGCGATCGAATCACGTCCTAAATCAACGCCATGACGACGTCGTCCAAGCCCGAGACGTGGCTGCGCGTGCGGCCGGAGGGCCTCTATTGCGCGCCCGGCGATTTCTTCATCGATCCCGTGAGCCCGGTCGTACGCGCGGTGATCACGCACGGTCATTCCGATCACGCGCGCCCGGGCAACGCACACGTGCTGGCGACGCCCGGCACGCTCGCCATCATGGCGACGCGGTTCGGCGACGCCATGGGACCGAGCCAGCCGCTCGAATACGGCGCGCCGCTCGCCATCGGTGACGTGCGCGTGTCGCTGCACCCCGCCGGCCACGTGCTGGGCAGCGCGCAGGTGCGCCTGGAGCATGCCGGCGCGCGCGTCGTGGTGTCGGGCGACTACAAGCGCCGCGCCGATCCGACCTGCGCGCCGTTCGAGGTCGTGCCGTGCGACGTGTTCATCACCGAGGCGACGTTCGGCCTGCCGGTGTTCCGCCATCCGCCCGACACCGAGGAGATCGGCAAGCTGCTCGCGTCGCGCGCGCTCTATCCCGACCGCGCGCATCTCGTCGGCGTCTACGCGCTCGGCAAGTGCCAGCGCGTGATCGCGCTGCTGCGCGCCGCGGGCTACGACCGGCCCATCTATCTGCACGGCGCGCTGGCGACCCTGTGCGCGCTGTACGAGGACCAGGGCGTGCGGCTGGGGCCGTTGCTGCCGGCGACCGCCGCCCTCAAGGACGCGCTCAAGGGCGAGCTCGTGCTGGCGCCGCCGAGCGCCGGCCAGGACCGCTGGGCGCGCCGGCTGCCCGATCCCGTGGTGGCGCTCGCCTCGGGCTGGATGCGGGTCCGCCAGCGCGCGCGCCAGCGCGGCGTCGAGCTGCCGCTCGTCATTTCGGACCATGCCGATTGGGACGAGCTCACGCGCACCATCGACGAGGTCGGCGCCCCCGAGATCTGGGTCACCCACGGCCGCGAGGAGGCGCTGGTCCATCACGCGACCCGGCGCGGCCTGCGCGCCCGGGCCTTGACGCTCGCCGGCTTCGAGGAGGACGGCGAATGAAGAGGCGCGCGTGAAGCCATTCGCGGCGCTGCTCGACGCGCTGGTCTTCACGCCGTCGCGTCTCGGCAAGCTGCGCCTGATGCGACGCTACTTCGAGACCGCGCCGGATCCCGACCGCGGTTGGGCGCTCGCTGCGTTGACCGGCACGCTCAGCTTCCGCGAGGCCAAGCCGGCGCTGATCCGCGGCCTGGTCGCCGAACGCGTCGACCCGGTGCTGTTCGAGTGGTCGTACGATTTCGTCGGTGACCTGGCCGAGACCGTGTCGCTGGTGTGGCCCGACCGCGCGGGGGCCTGCTCTCGGGCCGGCCTTCGGCCGGACCCGGGCGGCGCGCCGGCGCCGCGTCTCACCGAGATCGTCGAGCGGCTGAGCCGCGCCGGGCGCGCCGAGGTGCCGCGCCTGCTCGCCGATTGGCTCGACCGGCTCGATCCGAGCGGCCGCTGGGCGCTCCTCAAGCTGATCACCGGCGGCCTGCGCGTCGGCGTGTCGGCGCGGCTCGCCAAGACGGCGCTCGCCGAGCTCGCCGGCGCGCCCGACGATGTCGACCTCGCCGCGATCGAGGAGGTCTGGCACGCGCTGGCGCCGCCCTACGACGCCCTGTTCGCGTGGCTCGCGGGCCGCGCGCCGCGGCCCGATCCGGGCGCCGCGCCGTCGTTCCGGCCCCTCATGCTGGCCAATCCGATCGAGGCCGACGAGCTGGCGGGCCTCGATCCGCGCGACTTTCGCGCCGAATGGAAGTGGGACGGCATCCGCGTGCAGCTGGTCGCGCGCCACGGCCAGCGCCGCGTCTACTCGCGCACCGGCGACGAGATCGGCCGGGCGTTTCCCGAGATCGTCGAGGCGATGGCGTTCGACGCCGTGCTCGACGGCGAGCTGCTGGTCGGCCGACCCGCCGAGGATGCGGCGCTGTTCGACCAGCGCCACACGGCCGCGTCGTTCAACGACCTGCAGCAGCGGCTCAACCGCAAGACGGTCACGCCCAAGCTGCTGGGCGAGCTGCCGGCATTCGTGCGGCTCTACGACATGCTGTTCGACGGCGCCGAGGACCTGCGCGCGCTGCCGTTCGACGCGCGGCGCGCCCGCCTGGAGGCGTGGTTCCGCGCCGCGCCGCGGCGGCGCCTCGACCTGTCGCCGTTGCTCGCGTTCGCCGGCTGGGACGAGCTCGCCGCGCGCCGCGACGGGGCGCGCCAGAACGCCATCGAGGGCCTGATGCTGAAGCGCGGCGACAGCCCCTATTTGGCCGGCCGCCCGAAGGGCCCGTGGTTCAAGTGGAAGCGCGGCCCCCTGACGGCCGACTGCGTGCTGATGTACGCTCAACGCGGGCACGGCAAGCGTTCGTCGTATTATTCGGACTATACGTTCGGTTGCTGGCGCGAGGAGGAGCTGGTTCCCGTGGGCAAGGCCTATTTCGGCTTCACCGACGCCGAGCTTACCGAGCTCGACCGTTGGGTGCGCAACCACACCACCAACCGCTTCGGCCCGGTGCGCGAGGTCGAGCCCGGCCTCGTGTTCGAGGTCGCGTTCGATTCCGTGCACCGTTCGAGCCGCCATCGCTCGGGTCTGGCGATGCGCTTCCCGCGCATCAGCCGCATCCGGTGGGACAAGCCGCCGGAGGAAGCCGACCGCCTCGACGCCCTGGAGCGGCTGGTCGTCTGACCATGCGGCTGCTCCACGAGATCACCGCGATTGCGCTCGCCGTGCTGCTCGGTTTCGCGGTGTCGCAGCTGCCGCGCTTCATCCAGGAGTACGAGCAGCGCCTCGGCGGCGCGCTGCAGGAGGCGACGCGCCAGCTCGATGAGTTTCACCGCAACGCCGACGGCGCCGGCCTGTCGTTCAACGAATATGTCGGCCGGCACCTCGACAGCAACGACGCGGCGATGCGCGCGACCGGCCGCACGATCCAGGACAGCGTGCATCGGGTGTCGGATCTGCGCGACGAGGCGCGCCGGCTCGGCGAGGCGTCGAAGTTCGCCAAACCGGTGGTGCTCGCGCGCAGCTTCGACGCCAGCCTGCTGCGCGCGACCTGGGACAGCTTCCTCGTCACGGCGACCTTCGATCCGGCGTTCGGCGCGATCGGGCTGGTGCTCGGCTGGCTGCTCAACGGCCTGCTGTGGCTTCTGGTGCCGCGCCCGCGCGCCTACCGCTGACCCGAGGTCGAAACCCGCAGGTCGCGCCTAGTGGGGCCGGTGCGTCAGGGCGATCAGCCCGTCGAGCAGGCCGCCCAGGGTCGGCAGCGGATCCCGGGCGAGCTCGATCTGCATGGCGCGCCGGAGATCGGCGAGCTCGCGGGCGACATGGCTGTCGGCGTTGGGCAGGCCCTGGTACTTGCGCTCGAGCTCCCGCTCGAGCCGTCGAAAGCGCGCCTCGGCGGCTCGCCGGCGGCGCTCGGCGGACTGCTCGACCCGGGCGATCTCCTTGATGTCGTTGACGAACACGGACTCGCTTGTGGTCATTGGGGGTTTTCCTGTTAGGCTACAGCAACCGGGGGCCGCCACCGGCGGCCCTCACAACAACAACGTCGTAGACGACCCGGGAGGCTCGATGCCGCCGCTCCGCTCGGAGGGCGGGCCCTCCGTTTTCGGCGTTGTGACCATCGGGAGCTGCGCGAGGACCGGCCAATGAGTCGTGCCTTCGTCAAAGAGAACGAGGACGGGCCGTCGGGCGATCAACTGCCTGATCTGCCGATCAGTCCGCATCCGAACTACGTCACCGCGAGCGGTCTCCGGAAGCTCGAGGCGCGGCGCGCCGCTTTCAAGGAGGAGCGCGCCAAGCTCGACGCCGGGGGCGGCGATTTGACCCAGGCGAGCCACATCGCCCGGCTCGAGCAGGAGATCCGCTATCTCGATGCGCGCATCGCGAGCGCCATCCCGGTCGACCTGAAGGCGATCGATCGCGGCGAGGTCCATGTCGGCGCGCGCGTCACCGTGCAGGACGGCCAGGGCGCGACGCACCATTACGACATCGTCGGTGAGGACGAGGCCGACGCCGACGGCCTGATCAGCTGGGTGTCGCCGCTCGCCAAGGCGCTGATGGGCGCGCGGGTCGACGATCACGTGGTCTGGAAGCGCCCGCGCGGCGACGTCGAGCTCGACATCATCGAGATCGCCTATCCCGAGGCCTGACGCCGGAACAACGGCACGGCGACCAGCGACAGCCCGACCAGGATCGCGAGCAGCAGCCAGGCGTCGTTGAACGCCGCCACGGCGGCGGCGCGCTCGACCAGCGGCTGGACGAACTCCCTGGTCGCCCGATCGATCGGCCCCAGCGGGACGCCCTTGAAGCGGTCGGTCGCCAGACCGACGAAGCGCGCGGCGTCGGGGTCGCCGGCGATCAGGCGCGCGACGATGCGGTCGGCGTGCACCGGCGGGCGCTGCTCGAGCACGGTGTCGATCAGCGCGAGCCCGATCGCGCCGCCGAGGTTGCGCATCAGGTTGAAGAGGCCGCTCGCGTTGGCGAGGCGCTCGGCGGGCAGCCGACCGAGCGCGATCGTGGTGACCGGCAGGATGCAGAGCATGAGCGATGCGCCGCGCACCACCTGCGGCCAGAACATGGCGTCGAAATCGGTCGCGTAGGTCGCGAAGCCGCTGAGGCACAGCCCGATCGCCAGCAGGCCGTAGCCGAGCGCGGCCAGCCAGCGCCGGTCGTAGCGCTTCTCGGCCAGCGTGGCGAGCGGCGCCGCGACCAGCTGGGCGCCGCCGGTCACCGCCATGACGGCGCCGATCTCGAGCGGCGAATGCTGGCGGATGTAGCCGAGGAACAGCGGCATCAGATAGACGGCGCCGTAGAGCCCCATGCCGAGCGCGAAGCTGAGCCAGCAGCCGAGCGCGAAGTCGCGCTCGGCGAACGCGCGCAGGTCGACGATCGGCTCGGCGCGGGTGAGGCAGCGCCAGCCCGCCCCGGCGCCCGCGCCGACGCACAGCGCGAGCATGGCGAGCGCGCGGGGGCTGAGCCAGCCCAGCGCGGGCGCCTGCTTGAGGACCAGCTCGAGCGTCGCCAGGAAGACGGCGATGAGGGTCAGGCTCGCGTAGTCGATGCGGCGCAGCTGCCGCCAATCCGGGCGGTCGATCGCGATCAGGGCGCCGACCAGCGCGCCGACGACGATGCCGGGCGGCAGGTTGATGAGGAACAGCCAGTGCCAGCTCAGCCGTTCGGTGATCCAGCCGCCCAGGGTCGGCCCGAGCGTCGGCGCCAGCATCGCGAGCACGCCGGCGATCACGGTCGCGCGGTCGTGCAGCCGTTGCGGAAACAGGAGGAACACGGCGGCGAACACGCACGGGATGATCGCGCCGCCGCAGAACCCCTGGATCACCCGGCAGACGACCAGGCTGACGAAGCCGCGGCTGAGCGCGCAGCCGAGGCTGGCGGCCGTGAAGCCGGCGACGGCGGCGACGAACAGGCCGCGCGTCGACAGACAGCGCGTCAGGAAGCCGGTCAGCGGGATCGCGACCACCTCGGCCATCAGGTAGGCGGTCTGGACCCAGCTCGTCAGATCGGTCGTGATGCCGAGCCCGGCCTGGATCTCGGGCAGCGAGCTCGCGACGATCTGGATGTCGAGGATCGCCATGAACATGCCGACCGCCATGGCGACGAAGCCGATCCAGGTGCCGGCCGTGGCCGGCCGTCCCGCCGCGCCGAGCTCGGACGGGCCGGCGCCAGCCATCTCAGGCGTCGATGTCGGTCGGCGGCGTCCAGTCGGGCGCGACCAGCCGGCGCTTGCCGTCGGCGCTCAGCCGGACGCCGGGCGCGTCGCGCTCGAGCTTGTCCCACAGCTGGCAGGTCACCGGCTTGTGCTTCTGGTCGAGCCCTTCGCAGTAGTTGGTGTACTGGCAGGTGCGCACCGCGCCGCCCTCGCCCAGCGCGAGCTTGCGGAACCAGTCCGGGTCGGCGAGCGACTGGCGCGCCGCGCCGACGATGTCGCAGGTGCCGTCGGCGAGCAGCCGCTCGGCCTGCTCGAAGCTGTGGATGCCGCCCGTGCAGACGACCGGCGTAGCGCAGCCGGCGGCGCGCACCGCGGCGCGGATCGCCGCGGTCGGCGCGGCGTTGCGGCCGAACGGGCCGCGCGCGTCGGACAAATATTGCGGCATGCACTCGTAGCCGCTCGGGCCGGTGTAGGGATAGGCGGCCGCGCCGATGCCCGGCTGCTTGGCGTCGTCGAACTTGCCGCCGCGCGAGGTCGACAGGAAGTCCATGCCGGCGCGCGCGAACGCCACGCCGAACGCGCGCGCGTCCTCGACGCCGCTGCCGCCCGGCACGCATTCCTCGGCGAGGAACCGGCAGCCGACGACATAACCGGCGCCGACCCGCGCGCGCACCGCGGCGAGCACCTCGAGCGGCAGGCGCAGGCGGTTTTCGCGCGGGCCGCCATAGCCGTCGTCGCGCGTGTTGGTCGCCGACAGGAACGACGCCATCGTGTAGGCGTGCGCGTAGTGCAGCTCGACGCCGTCGAAACCGGCGTCGCGCGCGCGTGACGCGGCGTCGGCGAACAGCCCGGGCAGCACCGCCGGCAGGTTGCGGATGTGCGGCAGCGCGAGGTCGGTCACCCGCTCGCGATAGCCGTGGTCGAGCGCCTCGCGCTCGCGCGGCGTCAGCACGCGGGCGAGATCGTCGGCCGGCAGCGCGGCGAGGCGGGCGCGCAGCTCGGCCTCGGGCAGGTCGGCGGCGTCGAGCGCGGCGCGATGGCGGTCGGTGATCGCGAGAAAGCGCGCGAAGAATTTTTCTCGCTCGGGTCGACGGCGGATCGTCAGGAAATCGATCAGCTGGATGAACAGGCGCGTGTGGCCGCGGCTCTCGCGCCGCACGGTGCCGGCCAGCCGCGCGAGACCGGGCAGGAATCGGTCGTGGCCGATGCGCAGCAGCGGGCCGCTCGGCACGTCGCGGATGCCGGTCGCCTCGACCACGATGGCGCCCGGCCGGCCGCGGGCGAAGCGCGCGTACCAGTCGATGACGTTCTCGGTGACGACGCCGTCCTCGGTGGCGCGCCACGGCACCATGGCGGGCACCCAGGTGCGCTGCTCGAGCGTCAGCGGCCCGATCCGCACCGGCGCGAACAGGCGCGACGCGGCCGCCTCGCCGCGCGTCGGCACGCGCCCCGGCGCGGACGCGAAACGGATGCGTTCCGGCGGTTTCCACATCCTGATAGTTTAGGACGCCATGACCGCTGGAACGATGGCCGCGATTTTGATCCTCCGCACACCCCCCACCCCAACCCTCCCCCTCAAGGGGGGAGGGGGTGAGATGAGCCAGTGGCGTCACCTCCGCCAACGCAACCTGTCCCCCTCCCCCCTTGAGGGGGAGGGTCGGGGAGGGGGGTACGAACCGGGAGGCGCGCATGGCTGAGGTCGTGCTCGGCATCGGCACGTCGCACACGCCGATGCTCAATCTCGACCCCGAGGACTGGCCGTGCTTCGCCGAGCTCGACCGCGTGCGCCCGCATCTCCACAAGGACGGCCGCCCGGCGACCTACGAGGACCTGCTGGCGGTCGCCGATCCCGCGATCGCGGCCGAGCTCGCGCCGGCGCGCTTCAAGGCCAAGCACGCGGCGGCGATGACGGCGCTGGCGCAGCTCGGCGACGCGCTGGCGCGCGCGCGGCTGGACGCGCTGGTGGTGATCGGCGACGACCAGAACGAGGTGTTCCACGCCGACAACATGCCGAGCGTGCTGGTCTATCACGGCGAGACGATCGCCAACGTGCCGCTGCGCACGCGCCATCCGGGGCCCGACTGGGCGCGCCGGCCCGAATGGTCGAAGCGCGCGACGGCGCGCTACTACGAGACCGACGCGCCGCGCCATTATCCGGTCGACGCTGCGCTGGCGCGCCACCTGATCGCGCGGCTGATCGAGGCCGAGTTCGACGTCGCGGTCGCCGACGCGCTGCCCGACGGCGAGGGCGAGGGCCACGCGCTCGGCTTCGTGCACCAGCGCCTGATGACCGGCGGCGTGCTGCCGGTCGTGCCGGTGTTCCTCAACACCTATTACCCGCCCAACCAGCCGACGCCGCGCCGCTGCTACCGGCTGGGCCGGGCGATCCGCCGGGCGATCGAGAGCCATCCGGGCCGTGCGCGCGTCGGTGTGCTGGCATCGGGCGGCCTCAGCCATTTCACCGTCGACGAGGCGTTCGACCGCAGGATCATCGCGGCGCTGCGCGCCAAGGACGCCGAGGCGATCGAGAGCCTGCCGGTCGCGCAGCTCCAGGCCGGCAGCTCCGAGATCCGCAACTGGATCTGCGCCGCCGGCGCGCTCGAGCACCTGACCCTGCGCTCGGTCGAATACCTGCCGGGCTACCGCACACCGGCGGGCACCGGCACCGCGATGTGCTTTGCGCACTGGTCGTGACGGGCGTAGCGTTGTCGAAAAGCACATTCGGCCACTCCATTGGCCACTCCTCTGGGAGGATGCGATGACCACGGCGAGCGAAGGGTTGGAGCTGACCCGCGTCGGACCCGGCACCGTGATGGGCGAGCTGATGCGGCAGTACTGGATTCCGGCCGCGCAGTCGTCCGAGCTGGTGCGCGACGGCGCGCCGATGCGCCTGATGCTGCTGGGCGAGAAGCTGATCGCGTTCCGCGACTCGGCCGGCCGGGTCGGCGTGATGGACCAGCGCTGTCCGCACCGCTGCGCGTCGCTGTTCCTCGGCCGCAACGAGGCGGGCGGCCTGCGCTGCGTCTATCACGGCTGGAAGTTCGACGCGGCGGGCAACTGCGTCGACATGCCGAGCGTGCCGCCGCATCTCGATTTCAAGGACAAGGTGAAGGCCAAGGCCTACCGCGTGACCGAGCGTGCCGGGCTCGTCTGGGTCTACATGGGCGCGCGCGCCGAGGCGCCGCCCTTGCCGGCGTTCGAGACCCTGCTGGTGCCCGACGACGAGGTCGGCGTCAGCTGCATCGCGCGCGACTGCAACTTCCTGCAAGCGCTCGAGGGCGACATCGACACCTCGCATTTCGGCTTCCTGCACGCCGGCCACGTCGATCCCGACGACGTGCCCGAGGACCATCCGATCCGCCACGCGGTGACCAACCGCACGCCCGAGTATCACGTCGCCGACACGCCGTGGGGCACGCAGTACGCCGCCTATCGCCCGTCGGGCGAGCCCGGGCGCACCTACTGGCGCTTCGCGAATTTCCTGCTGCCGTTCTGGACTCAGCAGCCGCAGGGCGAGTTCGGCGAGCACGTGCATGCGCGCGCCTGGGTGCCGCTCGATGACACCCACACGATGTACTACTACCTGTTCTGGAAGCGCGGCTCGGCGTCGCTGGCGCGGCCGCGCCCGGGCCTCAAGGGCGGCAAGAAGATGGGCGGCGCGACGCCCAATCCGACGTTCCAGCCCAACACGACCGACTGGTTCGGCCGCTGGCGCCTGGTCGCCAACGAGGCCAACGACTGGACGATCGACCGCGCGGCCCAGCAGGCCGGCGCGATCTACTCGGGCATCGAGAACATCCACACCCAGGACCAGGCGGTCACCGAGAGCATGGGGCCGATCACCGATCACGCCTTCGAGACCCTCGGGCCGTCCGACCTCATGATCGCGCGCACCCGCCGGCGGCTCCTG
>DATJNS010000013.1:0-21984 GCA_035507915.1 Candidatus Sulfotelmatobacter sp. | reverse complement strand
CATCGCGATCGGCGAGGTGCCCGAAGCGGACTGGCATCGCGGCCAGCTCATCGACGTGAAGATCGGGGTCTCGCGCGACAAGCTGCACGCGGATCGGATGGAGGTCGTCCGTTTCGACCCGGACACCGGCTGCCTGGCGCTTCGCAGCCGGCGCTTCGCGTCCGTCCTCATGATCGTGAAGCACGACTGCGACATCGCCGGCCTCGAACCCATGTAGCCGCTCCGCCGCCGGCCGGCCCCCCGGGAGGGCCGCGGCAGCGGTTCTCGGCTGCCCGGCAGCATCAGGACTGTCACCGATCCGTCACCGCAGCGTCATCGTCGAACCGTAGGGTCTGCCCCAACGCTTCGAGCGAGGCGCTCGCCCTTGGGGGCTCGGCGCCTCGCTTCCCCGACATGGAGCAGGTTCGCCGATGCTGGAGATCGACGGGCTGTCACGGCGGTTCGAGACGAAGGCGGCGGTCGCCGACGTGTCGCTCCGGATCGACAAGGGCTGCTTCGTCGGGGTCATCGGCAGATCGGGCGCCGGAAAGTCGACCCTGCTGCGGATGATCAACCGCCTGGTCGAGCCGAGCGCCGGGCGCGTCGTCTTCGACGGCCTCGACGTCACGGGGTTGCGCGGCCGCCAGCTGCGGCGCTGGCGCCAACGCGCGGCCATGGTGTTCCAGCAGTTCAACCTGATCGGCCGGCTCGACGTCCTGACCAACGTGCTGATCGGGCGGTTGGGCGCGGTTCCGGCGTGGCGCGCACAGCTGAGCCTGTGGCCCGACCGCGACAGGGCCATCGCGCTGTCGGCGCTCGAGCAGTTCGAGATCGGCCAGCTTGCCGCGCAGCGCGCGGACCATCTGTCGGGCGGCCAGCAGCAGCGCGTCGCCATCGCCCGTGCGCTGGTCCAGGAACCCGAGCTGATCCTCGCCGACGAGCCGATCGCATCGCTCGATCCGCACAACACGCGCGTGGTGATGGATGCCTTGCGGCACATCAACCGGAATCTCGGCATCACGGTGATGTGCAACCTCCACTCGCTCGACATCGCCCGCGGCTACTGCGACCGGCTGATCGGCATGGCGTCGGGCGCCGTCGTGTTCGACGGCACGCCGGAAGCGCTGACCGACACGGTCGCGTCCGAGCTCTACGGCCTGGCGGACCAAGATGGCGGCGCCGACCCGGCGCCGGCCGAGAAAAAGAAGCGTCCCGTGCCGGCCCTGGGTCACGCGGCCGCGTGACCCGATCGCCTTTGCCCCACCCGTTTCACCCTTCACATCGAGGAGACGCGTAGATGCTCAATCGCCGCCATCTGCTGATTGGCGCCGCCGCCATGCTGCTCACGATCGGGGCGGCCAAGGCCGCCGATTGGAAGAGCCAATATCACGAGCTGGTCTTCGCCGTCGTGCCGGCCGAGAACGCCTCGGGCGTCAGCGACCGCTTCACGCCCTTCGTCGCCTACCTGTCCAAGGAGCTCGGCGTGCCCGTCAAGCTGCGCCTGGCGAACGACTACGCCGCGGTCATCGAGGGCCAGCGCGCCGGCAACATCCAGATCGCCTATTACGGCCCGGCGTCCTACTCGACCGCGTATCTCACCGGGGTCAAGACCGAGCCGTTCGTCACCACGCGCAACAACGACGGCGCGATCGGCTACTACTCGGTCATCTACGTCAAGGCCGACAGCCCCTACAAGGACATCCACGACCTCAAGGGCAAGACCATCGGCTTCGTCGATCCCAACTCGACCTCGGGCTACAACGCCCCGCGCTTCTACCTGCACAAGTCCGGCATCGACGTCGACAGCTTCTTCGGCAAGTCGATCATCACGGGCAGCCACGAGAACGGCGTCATCGCGCTGGCCAAGGGGACCGTCGACTGCGACGCCGACTGGTGGAACGCCGACGATGATTCGAACCTGACCCGCATGGTCGCGAAGGGGATGGCGAAGAAGGAGGACTTCCGCATCATCTTCAAGTCCGGCCTGCTGCCGGGCTCGCCCTACGCCTATCTGTCGAGCCTGCCGGTCGATCTCAAACAGAGCATCCAGAAAGCCTTCATGGAGGCGCCGAGCAAGGACAAGGCGACGTTCGACCGGCTGTCCGACGGCAAGGACAAGGAGTTCGTCGCGGTCACCCACAAGGATTACGCGGACATCGTCGAGATGATCCAGTTCGTCAACGACATGCGCAAGAAACGGCCGAGCTGAGCCGTCAGCCCCTCGACGTGACGCCGACCCGGCGACCCGGGTCGGCGCCGCCCCTCGCGTCGCGCCTGCCCTCGAGGACCGCCATGCTCGACCGCCGCCACCTGCTGATCGCCGCCGCCGCCGTTGTCCTGACGACCGCGGGGACTGCCCGCGCCGATTGGAAGAGCCGCTATCACGAGCTGGTCTTCGCCGTCGTGCCGGCCGAGAACGCCTCCGGCGTCACTGACCGCTTCACGCCGTTCGTCGAATATCTGTCGAAGGCGCTCGGCGTGCCCGTCAAGCTGCGCCTGGCGAACGACTACGCCGCGGTCATCGAGGGCCAGCGCGCCGGCAACATCCAGATCGCGCATTACGGCCCGGCGTCCTACTCGACCGCATATCTCACCGGGGTCAAGACCGAGCCGTTCGCGACCACGCGCAACAACGACGGCGCGATCGGCTACTACTCGGTCATCTACGTCAAGGCCGACAGCCCCTACAAGGACATCCACGACCTCAAGGGCAAGACCATCGGCTTCGTCGATCCCAACTCGACCTCGGGCTACAACGCGCCGAAATTCTACCTGCACAAGGCCGGCATCGACGTCGACGGCTTCTTCGGCAAGTCGATCATCACGGGCAGCCACGAGAACGGCATCATCGCGCTCGACAAGGGCGAGGTGGATTGCGCGGCCGACTGGTGGAACGCCGACAACGACTCCAACCTGACCCGGATGGAAAAGAAGGGGATGGCGAAGAAGGCGGACTTCCGCATCGTCTTCAAGTCCAACCTGCTGCCGGGCTCGCCCTACGCCGACCTGTCGACCCTGCCGGCCGATCTCAAGCGCGACATCCGTCAGGCCTTCATGGACGCGCCGACCAAGGACAAGGCGGCGTTCGATCGGCTGTCCGACGGCAAGAACCGGGAGTTCGTCGCCGTGACGCACAAGGACTACCAGGACATCGTCGAAATGATCCAGTTCGTCAACGAGCTCCGCAAGAAGGCCGGCCACGGCGAGGGATGAGCCGACACCCTCGATCGCCCCGCCCACCGCACGATGACCGCCACCATCCCGACCCTGCCGCAGGCGCGCCTCGACCACCTGCTCGCCGCGTACGGCCGCGAGGTCGCGCGGCGCCGCCGGCGCGCCGCGCTCGCGCTTGCGGTCATCGTCGTGCTCGCCCTGGTCGCCGGCCGCTACGGCGAGGTCGATCTCACCAACCTGCTCGACCATCTGTCGAACCTGAGCAGCTATTTCGGCCGGATCATGCCGAAGCTGCACGCCGCCAGCCTCTCGGCGGACGTCGCCGACTGGTACTGGGACTTCTTCGGCTGGCTCAAGCTGCTGCTCGACACCGTGCTGATCGCCTATCTCGCGACGCTCGCGGGCGCCGCGGGCGCCGGCGCGATCGCCTTCCTGGCCGCCGCGAACCTCGCGCCGAACCGCTACGCACGCTGGGGCGCGAAGCGCCTGCTCGAGTTCTGCCGCACGGTTCCCGACCTCGTGTTCGCGCTGCTGTTCGTCAGCGCCTTCGGGCTCGGACCGCTGGCCGGCGTGCTCGCGATCGCGATCCACAGCTTCGGCACGCTCGGCAAGCTATTCACCGAGGTGATCGAGAACATCGACATGAATCCGGTCGAGGGCGTGCGCAGCGCCGGCGGCCGCTTCGTCGACGTCGTGCGCTTCGGCGCGCTGCCGCAGATCCTGCCCAATCTCGCGAGCTATGCGCTGCTGCGCTTCGAGATCAACGTGCGCTCGAGTTCGATCGTCGGCTTCGTCGGCGCCGGCGGTATCGGCCAGGACCTGTTCGTCGCGATCCGCAAATTCTACTACACCGACGTCAGCGCGATCCTGCTCCTGATCATCGTCACGGTCGCGGTCATGGACCTGCTGACCGAGCGTATCCGCCACCGCCTGCATCCGGTGGCGCGGGCCTGATGCGCGCGCACCCCGACATCCTCGGCGAAGACGCGGCCGCGGTGCTGGCGCGCCATCACGCCGTCCTGCGGAAATCGCGCGGACGCCGCGCGCTCGAGCTGGGCGCGCCGTTCGCGCTGGCGGCCTCGATCGTCTTCTCGGTGTGGTGGCTCGACATTTCGTTCGCCCAGATCGGCCCGGGTCTGCTCGAGCTCGTGAAGTTCGTCGCGCTGATGTTCCCGCCATCGACCGGCGGCCACCTCGCGCTGTTCCTGACGTCGATGGGCGAGACCTTGGCAATCGCCTTCCTCGGCACCTTGATCGCCGCGGCGGTGGCGGCGCCGCTCAGCCTGCTCGCCGCCAAGAACACCGCGCCCAGCCAGCTGCTGCGCTTCATGATCCGCCGCCTGCTCGACACGATCCGCGGCATCGACACCCTGATCTGGGCGCTGGTGTTCGTCGGCGTGGTCGGGCTCGGACCGTTCGCCGGCATCCTCGCGATGGCGGTGTCCGACTCGGGCGCGTTCGGCAAGCTGTTCTCGGAGGCCATCGAGGCCACCGAGGCGCGCCAGCGCGAGACCGTGATCGCGAGCGGCGGCAGCCGCTGGATGGCGCTGCGCTTCGGGCTGCTGCCGCAGATCCTGCCGGTGATCGCCGGCCAAATCCTCTATTTCTTCGAATCCAACACGCGTTCGGCGACCATCATCGGCATCGTGGGCGCCGGCGGCATCGGCCTGCAGCTGTCCGAGCAGATCCGCACCTACGACTTCGACCAGGTGGCCTTCATCGTCCTCCTGATCCTCGTGGCGGTCGCGGCGATCGACTGGATCTCCGGCAAGCTCCGCTTTGCTATCATCGGTCGGAGGCAGGCGCTGCCGTGAGCGCGCCTGATCCACGCCGACGCCGTCGGCGATAGCGAGGACCGTCATGGCGCTTGATCCCGGCCCGGCCCCCACCGCGAATACCTTCGAGCTGCCGGGTCGGTTCCATAAAGGCAATCTGCACACCCACTCGACGGCTTCCGACGGCGCGCGCCCGGCCGCCGAAGTCTGCCGCGCCTACCGCGAGGCGGGCTACGACTTCATCGCGCTGACCGACCATTTCCTGCCGCGCTACGGCTACCCGGTCACCGACACGCGCGCGTTCCGCGAGACTGGGGGGTTCACCACGCTCTTTGGCGCCGAGCTCCATGTCCCGGCGACCGCGCTCGGCGAGCTGTGGCACATCCTGGCGGTCGGCCTGCCGCTGGACTTCGCGCCGCCCGCCGACGGCGAGTCGGCCGCCGGCATCGCCCGCCGCGCCCGCGACGCCGGCGCCTTCGTCTGCATCGTCCATCCCGCCTGGTACGGCCTGACGCTGCAGGACGTCGAGAGCGTGCCCCACGCCCATGCGATCGAGATCTACAACCACACGGGCGCCGTGCGCACCGACCGCGGCGACGGCTCGATGCTGCTCGACCAGCTGCTCGCGGCCGGCCGACGGATCACCGCCTGCGCCACCGACGATGCCCATTTCCACGTAGACGACGCGTTCGGCGGGTGGGTCATGGTGAAGGCGCCTTCGGCCGAGCCGGCCGATCTGGTCGCCGCGCTGCGCGCCGGTCACTTCTACGCGTCGCAGGGCCCGGCGATCCACGCGGTCGGGCTGAGGGACGAGACGATCGAGATCGAATGCAGTCCGGCCGCCGCCGTCATCCTGCTCGGCCGCGGATCGCGGGCCGAAAACGTGCTGGGTCGGGAGCTGCGGCGGGCAAGCCTGCCGCTCGCCCGCGTCCGCCAGGGCGGCTACGGCCGGGTCGTGGTCGTGGATGACGCCGGGCGGCGCGCCTGGAGCAATCCGTTCTGGTTCGACCGATCCTGATCGGCGCCGCGCGGACGCCCGCTCAGCCGATCCAGAACGGCTTCTGCTCGTGCAACCGGGTCCAGGCCTTGTCGAGCTTGCGCACGCGCCGCTCGGCGAGCCCGGCATGCCAGCCCGTGACCAAGCCGGCGACCAGCACGACGTCGGGGTGATTGCCGTCCGGGCGGGCCGCCAGCCGACCCAGCAGGCGGCGCGCGGTCTCGACGTCGTTGAGCCGCCCCAGCCCTTCCTGCAGTCTCAACAGATCGCGCGAGAAGCGCTTGACCTTCTTGCCCGAATAGAGGTTGTGGAAGAACTCGAAGGCGTAGCGCAGCTTCTTCACGTCCTTGCGCGCCTCGTGGCGCACCGGGGGGCTGAGCTCGGCCAGATCGGGTCCGCGCTTGAGCGCCTTGCGGCGGCGCGTCTCGATCAGCCGGCCGGCAACGTGACCGATCGGCAGGAACAGGTCGGCCGAGTGCTCGCTGACCTGCTGGTCGCGCCAGCCGGCGGCCTCGAGCCATGCCCGCAGCTCGACCAGGAGAACCGCATAGCGCTCGGAGCGCAGGGCCGCCAGCATGCGGTCGTAGGCCTCGGCGCGCTCCTCCTCGACGAGCTGGCGCAGGCGCTCGAATCCGGCCGCCTGATCCGGAAAGGCCTCGGCCGCCGGCGCCACGGTCTCGGCGAGAAATACGTCCCAGTCGCGCGCCTCGCCGAGCACCCCAGCGAGCCATTTGGTCTCGTCGCGGATCCAGCGATCCTGGACCTCGGGCAAGACCTTGCGGAACAGGCTGAGGGCGGAGCGCAGGCGTCGCATGGCGACGCGCATCTGGTGGACACCCTCGGCGAGCCGGGCGTCGCACGCCGCCGGTTCGTTGCCGATCAGATGGTCGAGACAGGCGCGGATGACCCGATCGAGCGCGGCGTCGACCGTCATCTCGGGGTCGATCTCGACCGGCGCCGCCCGAAAGGCCTTGGGCCCGGCGCCGGCGAGCAGCGTGTAGCCCCGCTCGGCGTCGGTCTGGGTCGACAGGCGCAGCGGCAGGCTGCGCCTGAGCTCGCGGACGAGGTCGAACAAACGCTGCGGACTGCCCGACTCGAGCCCGAGATCGACCCGCGCGATCGGCAGCTCGCCGGCCGCGCTGCGCAGCGTGCCGACCTCGAGCTCGAGCCGGATCCGGCTGTCCTCGGAGGGCTTCAGGAGGCGGGTCGTGCGCTCGACCGTGCGGTCGAACACGGCCTGCAACGTCCGGTCGGGCGGCAGCTCGGACAGCGCGTCGCGCACGTGCGGGTCCATGACCTGGCCGATGTCGAGGGTGTCGTCGCGCGGGCTCAACCAGGTCTCCGGCGGCGTCCCGTCGGCGGCCGGCGCGACGGGCGCCGCGGGGGCTGCGCGGTCGACATGGACGCTGAGCCGGCGCTGACGCAGCGCCAGATCCACGGTGTCGTAATAGACGGTACGGCTGCGCCGGGTGACCGGCCGCCCCGTGGTCAGTCCGCGAATCAGCGGATGGCGTTTGAACCGCGGGATATCGTCCAGCGGGAGGTCGAGCACGAGGGACAGCGGGGCGGACATGCGTCGCCGAACAACCGTGCGCGATGGTCAAGGGCGGAAGGCGCGTTAACCTAACAGACCTGCCTACCGGCGCAAGCGCGTCACGGGCAGCGCAAATCCTTGGGCGTGGCCAGCCCGACGAGCGCTCCGGCGCCGGGCGTGAGCTGGCGCCAGGTCGCGATGTCGAGCGCGAACGACGCCAGCGCCGCGGTCGGAAACTTGCTGTCGAGCCGCTGGCGCAAGTCCGCCTCGCCGGCGCCGGCGAGCGCCATGGCGAACTCGTGCAAGTCGTCGTTGTGGCCGATCACCATGACGCTTTCGGTGTCGTCGTCGACCTCGGAGACGCGGGCGAACAGGTCGCGCACGCTGGCGAGATAAAGCCCGCGCTCGATCTGGATGCGCGGCACCGACAAATAGGGGATCAGCAGCGCCAAGGTGGCGCGCGTCCGCACCGACGACGAGCACAGCACCAGCCCGGGCTGGATGCCGGCCTGCGCGCAGTGCTCGGCGACCGCCATGGCGTCCTGGACGCCGCGCGAGCTCAGCGGACGCTCGTGGTCCTGGAGCTTCGGGACGTCCCGGCGCGCCTTGGCATGGCGGAGCAGGTGCAAGCTCTTCATCGGGTCGCATCATGCCGGGGCCGGCAGGGGATGCAACCACCTTGGCGCCCCGCCGGCGCGCCCGGCCGCCGTCTCGGCGGCGCCGGCCGACCCGCGAAGAAAGGGTTTCATCCGGCGAAAAGCCGCTCTAGCGTGGCCCCATGCAGGCAAAACCCGCCGGGCTGTCGACCGGAGACATCGAGGTCCTGAGCCGCACCGTGCCGCACGCCGGGTTCCTCACGATCGAGCATTACCGGCTGCGTCATCGGCTGTTCGCCGGCGGCTGGAGCCCGCCCTTGACGCGCGAGGTCTGTGTCCGCGGCACGGTCGCCGGGGTGCTGCCCTACGATCCCGAGCGCGATCAGGTCGTGCTGGTCGAGCAGTTCCGCATGGGGCCGTTCGCCGCCGGCGCGGCGCCCTGGATGGTCGAGATCGTCGCCGGCTTCATGGAGGACGGCGAAACCCCGGAGGCGGTCGCGGCCCGCGAGGCCGTCGAGGAGTGCGGCTGCGTCGTCAGCGCGCTGCTGCCGATCACCTGCTACTTCCCCTCGCCCGGCGGCCTCGCCGAACGCGTGCATCTGTTCTGCGGCCGGGTCGACAGCCGGCAAGCACCCACCACCGCGGGGCTCGCCCACGACAGCGAGGACATCCGCGTCCAGGTCGTGCCATGGCGGGTCGCGCGCGGCCGCCTGGCGCGCGGCGACTACACCAACGCCGCGACCGTGATCGCGCTGCAATGGCTCGCGCTCAATCGACGCCGCGTGCGCCGCGCCTGGCTCGGCGCCCCAGGAGGCGACCCGTCATGACCACCCTGCCCGGCCCGCTGATCTCGAGCGACTGGCTCGCGGCGCATCTCGACGATCCGACCGTTCGCATCGCTGACGGCACCTATTTCCTGCCGCACCTGAAACGCGATGCCGGGGCCGAGTTCCGCGCCCGCCACATCGCCGGCGCGGTGTGGTTCGACATCGACGACATCAAGGACCCGGCCAATCCGCTGCCCCACATGCTGCCCGACGCCGCGACCTTCGCCGCCAAGGTCGGCGCGCTCGGTTTCGGCAGCGATCACGCGATCGTCGCCTATGACGCGATGGGTCTGATGAGCGCGGCCCGTGTGTGGTGGATGTTCCGGATATTCGGCCACGACAACGTCGCGGTGCTCGACGGCGGGCTGCCCAAGTGGCTCAAGGAGAACCGGCCGACGGCGAGCGGCGCGCCCACGCCCAAGCCGGCGCGCTTCACGGCGCATTTCAGGCCGGCGCTGGTGCGCGACGTCGACGCGGTGACGGCCGACCTCGCCTCGCAGCGCGAACAGGTGGTCGACGCCCGCTCGCGCGGCCGCTTCAACGGCACCGAGGCGGAGATCCGTCCCGGTCTGCGCGGCGGTCACATGCCGGGCGCGCGCAATCTGCCGTTCACCGAGCTGCTCGGGCCGGACGGCACGATGCTGCCCGCCGAACGGATCGCAACGCTGTTTCGAGCCGCCGGCGTCGACCCGACGCGGCCGATCGTCACGAGCTGCGGCTCGGGTGTCACCGCCTGCGTGCTCGCGCTCGGCCTGCATCTGATCGGCCATCCCGACGCGGCGGTTTACGATGGATCGTGGACCGAGTGGGGCGGGCGCAGCGACACCGCGGTGACGACGGCATGAGCCTGGTTTCGATCCGCTCCTACAACGACGCCGACGTCGAGCGCATCCTCGATCTGTGGCGCGCCGCCGGACTCGTCCCGCCGCCCAACGACCCGCCGCGCGACATCCACCAGGCGCGGACGCGCGGCGCCGGCGACGTGTTCGTCGCCGAGTTCAACGATCGTCTGGTCGCGACCGTCATGGTCGGACGCGAGGAGGCGCAAGGCTGGCTCTACTATCTCGCGGTCGAGCCGACGGTGCAGCGCAAGGGGCTGGGGCGTGCCATGGTGCGTTACGCCGAGAAGTGGCTGCAGGCGCGCGGCGTCACCAAGGTGCTGCTGATGATCCGCAACAATCCGGGCAACGTGCGCGAGTTCTACCGCCGGCTCGGCTACCAGGCCGAGCCGAAGCGCATCATGTCGCGCGTGTTGGCGCCGGCGGCCGGCAAGCCGTCCGCCCCGGCGCAGCAGGCCGCCGAAGGCCCGCGCTGATCGGTGCGCGCCGAGATGCAGCGCGGAGCGGCGGTTTCGTGAAAACCATCTTCGTCGATTGCACCGACCAGCTCGAGCCGCTGTTCGCGCGGGCGCGGACGCCCGCCGATCCGCCGATCGTGGTCAACAAGCTGCCGGCGACGGCCGATACGCTGCCCGGACTGCTCGACGGCTACGACGCCTGCCTCGACGACCACTCGTATTTCACCGACGCCGTCCTGGCGCGCTGCCGGACCTTGCGGCACATCGTGTTCCTCGGCACCGGGGCGGCCAGCTACATCGACCTCGACGCCGCCGCGCGCCGCGGCATCGCGGTCCACACCATCAAGGGCTACGGCGACGTCTCGGTCGCCGAGCACGCGATCGCCCTGATGATGAGCGCGGCGCGCGGCATCGCGCGGATGGACCGCTCGGTGCGCGCCGGCGGCTGGGACAAGGTCGAAGGCGTGCAGCTCGCCGGGCGAATCCTGGGCGTGATCGGGCTCGGCGGCATCGGACGCGAGGTCGCCCGCATCGGCGCCGGCATCGGCATGAACGTGATCGCCTGGAACCGGACCAAACCGCCGAGCGCCGCGGTGCCGCTGGTCGAGCTTGACGCGCTGCTGGCGCGTGCCGACGTCGTCTCGCTGCATCTCGGGCTCAACGACGAGACGCGCGGCTTCCTCGACGCGACGCGCCTCGCCCGCCTCAAGCCGGGCTGCATCCTGATCAACACGGCGCGCGGCGCGCTGATCGACGAGCCGGCGCTGATCCGCGCGCTCGAGGCGGGCGGCATCGCGCATGCCGGGCTCGACGTGTTCGAGACCGAGCCGCTGCCCGCGGATCATCAGCTGCGGCGGCTCGACAACGTGACGCTCGCCCCGCACGCCGGATTCCTGACCGGCGAAGCCGCGCTCGAGCTCTTGCGCCGCGGCATCGCGATCGTCCGCGACCTCACGGCCGCCGCGCGCGCGTAGGCGCGGCGGCGCCCCGCCGCCGCCTCAGTGCTCGAGGATCTGGCTGAGGAACAGCTTGGTGCGCTCGGAGCGCGGGTTGGCGAAGAACTCCTTCGGCTCCGCCATCTCGACGATCTCGCCGCGGTCCATGAAGATCACGCGGTCGGCGACCGTGCGTGCGAAGCCCATCTCGTGGGTCACGCACAGCATCGTCATGCCGTCGTGGGCGAGCCCGATCATCACGTCGAGGACTTCCTTGATCATCTCGGGATCGAGCGCCGACGTCGGCTCGTCGAACAGCATGATCTTCGGGTTCATGCACAGCGAGCGGGCGATCGCCACGCGCTGCTGCTGACCGCCCGAGAGCTGGCCCGGAAACTTGTTCGCCTGCTCGGGGATGCGCACCCGCTCGAGATACTGCATGGCGATCTTCTCGGCCTCGGCGCGCGGCATCTTGCGCACCCAAACCGGCGCCAGGCAGCAATTGTCCAGCACCGTCAGGTGCGGGAACAGATTGAACTGCTGGAACACCATGCCGACTTCGCGGCGGATCTGGTCGATGTTCTTGACGTCGTTGGTGAGCTCGATGCCTTCGACGGCGATCCGGCCCTTCTGATGCTCCTCGAGCCGGTTGATGCAGCGGATCAGGGTCGACTTTCCCGAGCCCGACGGGCCGCAGATCACGATGCGTTCGCCGCGATGGACGCTGAGATTGATCTCGCGCAGCACGTGGAACTCGCCGTACCACTTGTTGACGCCGGACAGCTCGATGATGACCTCGGAGGAGTCGGGCTTGCGGCTCTGCGCTGCGGTGCTCATGACTGGTCGCTTTCCCTCACCGGTGCACGCCCCGCCGGAGCCGGGCCTCTAGGTTCTGGCTGTACTTCGAGATGAAGAAGCAGAAGCCGAAATAGATCAGCGCGATGAACAGATAGACTTCCCAATAGGCGCCGCGCCACGGCGGGTCCTGCAGCGCCGTCTTGGCGGCGCTCAACAGATCGAACAACCCGACGATGATGACCAGCGTGGTGTCCTTGAAGGTGCCGATGAAGGTGTTGACCAACGCCGGGATCACGATGCGGAGCGCCTGCGGCAGGACGATCAAGGTGGTCTTCTGCACGTAGGACAGCCCGAGCGAGTCGGCGGCCTCGTACTGGCCCTTCGCCACCGCCTGCAGGCCGCCGCGCACGATCTCCGCCAGATAAGCGGCGGCGAACAGGATGAGCCCGATCTCGACGCGCAGCAGCTTGTTGAAGTTCATCCCGGGCGGCAGCAGCAGCGGGAACATGATCGACGCCATGAAGAGCACCGTGACCAGCGGCACGCCGCGCACGAACTCGATATAGGCGACGCAGACGGAGCGGATCGCCGGCAGATGCGATCGGCGACCGAGCGCCAGCACCACGCCGACCGGGAACGCGCACACGCAGGCGGTCACCGAGAGAATCAGCGTGAGGGGCAGCCCGCCCCAATTCTCGGTCGTCACGTACGGCAGGCCGAGCACGCCGCCAAACATCAGCACGGCCATGACGATCAGCCCGACCGCCCACGCGGCGCCCAACACCCGCCCCCAGAGCTGGCGAAACGAGCTGACCCCGACCAGGCCGATGAACAACAGCACCATCAAGCAGGGGCGCCATTGCTCCTCGTAGTCGTAGCGGCCGAACAGGATGAAACGGTATTTCTCGCCGATCACCGCCCAGCACGCGCCGGCACCCGCCGCCTGGCACGCGGTCGCCGGCCCCGACCACACGGCGTGGATCACACCCCACGAGACGAAGCGGGCGATCACGCTGTAGAGCACGTAGACGGCGACCAGCGTCAGCAGCGCGTTGTACCAGGAATTGAACAGGTTCTCGCGCAGCCATCTGAGCACGCCGACGCGCATCACCGGGGCGGCGGAGATCGGGGAAGCCGGCAGATCCGCGGTGCTCATGGCTCGCTCACCGCTCGATCAGCCGGATGCGCGCGTTGTACCAGTTCATGAACGCCGAGATCGACAGACTGACGATCAGGAAGACGACCATCACGATGGCGATGCATTCGATCGGCTGCCCCGTCTGGTTGATCGACGTGTTGATGGTCGACAGGATGTCGGGAAAACCGATGGCGACCGCCAAGGTCGAGTTCTTGGTCAGATTCAGGTACTGGCTGGTCATCGGCGGCACGATCACGCGCAGCGCCTGCGGCAGCACGATCAGCCGCAGGATCCGCCCAGCGGGCAGCCCGAGCGCGCGCGCCGCCTCGCTCTGGCCGCGCGGCACGGCCTGGATGCCGGCCCGCACGATCTCCGCGATGTAGGACGCGGTATAGACCACCAGGCCGAACAGCAGCGCGGTGAATTCGGGGCTGATCGCGGCGCCGCCCTGGAAGTTGAAGCCGCGCAACACCGGGACGTCGGGCTCGAAGGGCGCGCCGGCGATCAGCCACGCGATCACGGGCAAGCCGACGATCAGCCCGAGCGAGGGCAGCAGCACGGGGCGGATTTGACCGGTGGCGTTCTGATGCGCTTTGGCGCGCCCCGCCCACCACCAGGACAGACCGATGCCGACGACAAACAGCGCGGCCATCACGGCGTGCACGGGCTCGAGGCCGATCACCGGGAAAACCAGGCCCTTCTGGCTCAGATAGATCCCGGGCAGCGGATTGAACGCCTGACGCACGGCCGGCAGGCCCTGGAGGATCGCGTACCACAGGAAGAGCTGCAGCAGCAGCGGGGTGTTGCGCAGCGCCTCGACGTACCATGACGCGAGCTGGCGGATCAGCCAGTTGGACGACAGCCGCGCGACGCCCAGCAGGGTGCCCCAGATGGTCGCGAGCACGACGCCGATGCTGGCGACCTTGAGGGTGTTCAGGAGCCCGACCAGCAGCGCCCGCAGATAGGTGTTCGCGGGCGTGTAGGCGATCAGCGACTCGCCGATCGGGAAGCCGGATTCCCGGCCGAGGAAGCCGAAACCGGTCGCAATGTTGCGCGCCGCCAGGTTGGCGAGCGTGTTGTGGATCAGATACCAGGCGACGGCGCCGATGCCGAGGACGAGCAGCACCTGGTACAAGACCGCGCGGACGTCGCGGTCGTTCCAGAAGGCGGCGCGGCCGGGGGTCCGGCCGCCCCCGACGCGCGGATCCTCGGCGACCATCCGGGGTCGCTCTCGCCGTCCGGTCGCCTCAGCGCAGCGGCATCGCGTACATCAACCCGCCGCGCGTCCACAGGTCGTTGAGCCCGCGCTTGAGCTGCAAGGGCGAGCCCTCGCCGACGTTGCGCTCGAAGCTCTCGCCGTAGTTGCCGACCGCCTTGATGGCGTTGACCATCCATTCCTCGTCGAGGCCGAGCATCTTGCCCATGCCGGGCGTCACGCCGAGCATGCGCTTGATGCCGGGATCGTCGCTCTTCTTCATCTCCTCGACGTTGGCCTGGGTGATGCCGCTTTCCTCGGCCTGGATCAGCGCGTAGACCGTCCACTTCACGATGTCGAACCACTGATCGTCGCCCTGACGCACGGTCGGCGCCAGCGGCTCCTTGGAGATCCGCTCGGGCAGGATCATGAACGCGCCCGGGTTGCCGGAGCGCGCCGCGCGGAACGAGGCGAGGCCCGACGCGTCGGTCGTGTAGACGTCGCAGCGACCGCTGACGAACGCGGCCTCGAGCTCGTTGAGCTCGCTGATCACGACCGACTTGAACGTCATCTTGTTGGCACGGAAATAGTCGGCAAGGTTGAGCTCGGTGGTCGTGCCCGGCTGCACGCACACGGTCGCGCCGTTGAGCTCCTTGGCGCTCTTCACGCCCAGCTTGGTCGGCACCAGGAAGCCCTGGCCGTCATAGAACGTGACCGGCGCGAAGTTGAAGCCGTTCTCGGTATCGCGGCTCAACGTCCAGGTCGTGTTGCGCGCCAGCAGGTCGACCTCGCCGGACTGCAGCATCGGAAAGCGCTGCTGCGCGGTCGACGGCAGGAACTTGACCTTGTCGCCGCTGCCGAAGATCGCCGCCGCGACCGCGCGGCAGACGTCGACGTCGAGCCCGCTCCACTTGCCCTGCGCATCGGGCGCGGAAAAGCCCGTCACGCCGGTGCTGACGCCGCACGCGAGCTCGCCCCGCTGCTTGACCGCATCCAACGTGCCTGCAATCGCGCCGGTCGATGCAACCATGCTGCCGGCGGCCAGCGTGACCGCGAGCATTCCCAACCATCCCTGCCTCATGCCCCCCGCACTCCTCTCGTGTTTTGTACACGCCGTCTGTTCGCTCGCGGCCGCGAGCCCGGCCGATCCGGAAACGTCCCTCGACCCGCGCGCAAGCGGCGTGCCGCGTCTATCCATATTACCAAATCGCCGACCGCGCCAGCCGACGCCTCAGGCCTGCTCCGCCGCGGCGCAGGCCCCGCACACCCCGGCGATCTCCACCGTCTCGCGTTCGACCGTGAAGCCGACCGCCGCCGCGCTGTTGCGCACCGCGCCGACGATCTCGGGGGCGGCAATCTCGGTGACCGCGCCGCAGCGTCGGCAGATCAGGTATTGGCCGCGGTGCGGGCGGCGCGGATCGTTGCAGCCGACGAAGGCGTTCAGCGACTCGATGCGGTGCACCAGTCCGTTGCCGAGCAGGAAATCGAGGGCGCGATAGACCGTCGGCGGCGCGGCGCTCCAGCCCTCGTCGCGCAGGATGTCGAGCAGCGCATAGGCGCCGACCGGCTCGTGGCTGCGCCAGACCAGCTCGAGCACCCGGCGACGCACCGGGGTCAGCCGATTGCCGCGGCGCTGGCACAGCTCGATCGCCGCCGCGAGCGCGTCGGCCACGCACCGATCATGGTCATGGTCGAGCAGACGGCACCTCCGCGCGCGACACGGGGCAATATAGCACGCTGCGGGCGGCCGGGGCGCGCGGCGACGGGTCCTCGGCGGCGGGCGTTTTCCTGTTCCCCCGGCGCCGCCGCTCCTCTATGCAGACCCCATGACCGATCTGCCGCTCGCCCCGCTGCTCGGCCTTCAAGGCCTCACGATCGAGGTGCTCGACATCGGCCCGACGACGCAGGCCCCCGACCGCCACACGGCCCTGGTCGCGCAAGGGCTGGCGCGGGTGGTCGCCGTGGAGCCGGCGGCCGAGCGCACCGCGGCGCTGCTGGCCCGCGGCGTCGAGCGCGTGGTGCCGGTATTCCTGGGCGACGGCGGCGGCGCCCGGCTGTACACCACCCGCGATCCGCGCTTCTCGTCGCTGTTCGAACCGGACCCCGCGGTGATCGATCTGTTCACCACGCTGAGCGCCGGCGCCGGCGGCAACTTCCAGACCGTCTACACCACCGAGGTTCAGACCGCGCGGCTCGACGACGTGCTGCCCGAGCACCGCCCGGACTTCATGCGTCTCGACATCCAGGGCGGCGAGCTCGCCGCCCTCGAGCATGGCACCGCGCGGCTGGCCTCGGCGGTCGTCGTCGAGGTCGAAAGCGCGCTGGTCGCCCTCTACAAGGGGCAGCCGCTGCTGGCCGACGTGCACGGGCTGCTGCGCCGTCACGGGTTCGTGCTCCACAAGCTGATCGACGTCGTCGGCCGCGCCTTCCTGCCGCTCAGCCCGCCCAACCGCCACGAGCCGATCAGCCAGCTGCTGTGGGGCGACGCCGTGTTCGTGCGCGACTTCGGCGCGTTGGCGAACCTCGCCGACGACCAGCTCCTGAAGGGCGCGCTGATCCTGAGCGACGTCTACCATTCCTTCGACCTCGCCCTCCTGATGCTGACCGAGCACGACCGGCGGCGTGGCACGGCCCATGCGGCGGCGTATCATCAGGCGCTGCAGACCGCGCCCTCGCTGCATCCCCAATTCCTGACCATGAAGACCCTTCCCTAGGCGGCCATCATGACGAGCTTCCCCGATCCGCTCCTCGAGGCGATCACCTTCGATGCGGCCGGGCTGGTGCCCGCGATCGCGCAGCAATACGACACCGGCGAGATCCTGATGGTGGCCTGGATGAACCGCGAGGCGGTGACCGAGACCTTGACGTCGGGACAGATGTGCTACTGGTCGCGCTCGCGCCGCGCGCTGTGGCGCAAGGGTGAGACCTCGGGCCAGGTGCAACGTCTGGTCGAGCTCAAGCTCGACTGCGACGGCGACACGCTGCTGGCGCGGGTCGACCAGCTCGGCGTCGCGTGCCACACCGGCCGGCGCTCGTGCTTCTTCCGCACCGCGACCAGCGGCGGCTGGCAGGTCACGGCGGCCCCC
Source organism: Candidatus Sulfotelmatobacter sp. (assembly GCA_035507915.1). GTDB lineage: Bacteria > Pseudomonadota > Alphaproteobacteria > Elsterales > Elsteraceae > JACQAI01. Next base: position 4,653 of record DATJNS010000013.1, on the reverse strand, counting down.
GAGGTCGATCCCGAGACGCTCTATCCCGACAAGCCGTGATCGCGACCCGCGCAAGCTTCGACAAATCGCAATAGGCAACCTGGCGGTTGCGTCGCGCCGCGTCGGATGACATGACGGGCGCTCGCGTTCCCACGAGCCGGAGGCCCGCCATGCCGACGACGTTGAGCGACGACGAGCGCGCCCGCCTGCAGGAGACGATCGAGCCCGGATGGGTCGTGGTGACCGACTCGGGTGTCGCACCGTTCGGACAAGCCCTGCTCGACGGCCGCCACGTGCTGGCGGCGGACGAGCCGCGCGGCGTCGGCGGCCAGGATTCCGGGCCGTCGCCCTATGAGCTTCTGCTGATGGCGCTCGGCTCCTGCACCTCGATGACCCTACGCATGTATGCCGGCCGCAAGCAGCTGGCGCTCGATCGCGTGGTCGTCCGGCTCAAGCACGCCAAGCTCCACGCCGAGGACTGCGCCGACTGCGAGTCCAAGACCGCCATGATCGATCGCATCGAGCGGCAGATCGAGCTGATCGGCACGCTCGACGCGGCCCAGCGCGCCCGGCTGCTCCAAATCGCCGACATGTGCCCGGTCCATCGCACGCTCCAGGGCAAGGTCGACATCCGGACCGCGCTGCTGCCCACCGGCTGATCGGCGGTTCCGGCTAGAACAATTTCCTGTCCGGTCCGAGCCGGCTGTCGTGAACCCGAATCTATCGTGTGACGTTACAGTCCGGTAATGAGAGACCCTCACGACCTTCGCCATCAGGCCGGGCAGTGGCGCCGGCAGGCGAGCTTCCAGTCGCCCCAGGTCGCCGCCGCGCTGACCTTGGGCGCGCGGGAGCTCGAGGCTCAGGCCGACCGGATCGAGCAAGCCGACCGGGATGCCGCGAACGAGGCCGAGACCGGCGCAACCGCCCCCCATCCCGGCTGCCGCGACTGAAGGCCGCAGACGGCAGCCCGCCGCGCCACACGGCGCGTGTCGCGGCTAGGCGGCCGGGCGGTCGGGCGGCGCCTTCAATTCGACCTGGTTGCCGTCGGGGTCGCTGATGTACATCGAGCGGCCGTAGCCCTCGGCGCCGTAGCGTTGCACCACCGGGCCGGGCGCGACGCCGTGCGCCGTCAGATGCGCGCACAATGCCGCCTCGTCGAACGCCGCGAGCTGGACACAGAAATGGTCGACGTTGCGGCCCTCCGTGCCGGGCGACGCGCCGCCTTGGCGGCCGAGCTTGCCGTTGATGTCGACCAGGTCGATCAGCGCGCTGCCGGCGCGCATCTGCAGCAGCCCCAGCTCGGGCTGCCATTTCTCCTCCGGACAGCCGAGCACGTCGCGATAGAAGGCTTTCGACCGCTCGAGATCGGCGACGCGCAGGACCACGTGGTCGAGCCCGCGGATACGGATGGCGCTCATGACGTCACTCCTCGGCCGCATCAAGCCACGAAACGGGTGGTCTGGACAACGCACGCGGTGACGGCGCCCGGGACACGGGCTCAGCCGCCGGCCGCAGCGGCGCCTTCGTGCGACAGCCAGGCGCAGAACGCGGCGACCGACGGGCTGTCGCGCAGCGCGCGCGAGACCACCCAGCAATAGCTCGGCGACGACACGCGCGGCGCCGGCAACGGCGCGACCAGCCGACCGGCCGCGAGGTCGTCCTGGATGATCGGCAGCGGCCCGAGCGCGACGCCCAGCCCGTCCGCCGCCGCCTGCAGCGCCAGATAGAAATGGTCGAAACGCTGCCGGGGCGCCTGTTGCTCGACCTCCGGCACGCCGGCGGCGTCGAGCCAGCGCGACCAGGCGCCGGGCCGCTTGTCGGCATGAAGCAAAGTCTGTTGGGCGAGATCGCGCGGCCGCTCGATCGGCGCGCGCCGCAGCAGCGCCGGCGCGCAGACCGGAATCTCATGCTCGGCGAGGAACGCCTCGCCGACGAAGCCCGACGGCCACGCGCCGACGCGGCGGCGGATCGCGACGTCGAACGCGCCCGGCGCCAGCCGCTCGATCGGCTCGTCGGAGGTCACCAGCCGCAGCTCGATGTCGGGCGCCTGGCGTTGGAAGCCGGCGAGGCGCGGCAGCAGCCAGCGCATCGCGAAGGTCGGCAGCGCGTTCACGGCGAGCGGCTGGGGTCCGCGTCCGCGCGCCCGCAGCCGACCGCTGGCCGCCGCGACCGCATCGAGCGCGCCGCCGAGCGCGGCCTGGTAGGCGTGCCCGGCCTCGGTCAGGCGCAGCCGACGCCCGACCCGCTCGAACAGCGCCACGCCGGCCCAGGCTTCGAGCAGCTTGACCTGCCGGCTGACCGCGCCGTGGGTGACGCACAGCTCCTCGGCCGCGGCCAGCAGGCTGCCGAGCCGCGCGGTCGCCTCGAACGACCGCAGGGCGTTGAGCGGCGGCAGCTCGCGGCGGGGCGGTTGGGAGCGCACGGCCATTTGCGCGATCGGCTCACATGGGTTGGCAGGATTAATCGTTTGTCGCGCGCCCGGGCGACATTCTAGGGTTTGGCGACTGGCCGAACGTGATAGTCAGGAAGGCCGCCATGGATCGCCCCGATGTTATAAACCGGGCCGACGGCTCGGAAGGAAATTCCGGAAATCCCATCGTCGACGCCTTGGTGCTCGACCTGCTCGAGTGGGTGGCCGCCGACCGGCGCAGCTACGCCGAGGTGATGGAGGCGTGGCGCACGTCGTGCCCGCGCCTGCCGGTGTGGGAGGATGCCAACGAGCGCGGCCTGGTGGCCCGCGCGCAGGCGGACGGCCGCGCCGTCGTGACGGTCACGCCGTCGGGCCGCGCGCTGCTCGCCCGGCGGCGGCCCCAACGTCCGAATTGATCCGGCCGATGACCACCACCTGGGATCCGGCGCTCTATCTCCGCTTCACCGATCACCGGCTGCGTCCCGCGCTCGACCTGATGGCGCGCGTGCCGCTGCCCGACGCCGCGACGATCTACGATCTCGGCTGCGGACCCGGCAACGTCACCAAGCTGATCGCCGAGCGCTGGCCGAATGCGCAGGTCACCGGCGTCGACAGCTCGCCCGAGATGCTCGAGAAGGCGCGCGCGATCCCCGGCATCGCGTGGCGGCACGCCGATCTCGCGCGCTGGCGCGCCGATGCCCCCGCCGACCTGGTCTACTCCAACGCCGCGTTCCACTGGCTCGACGATCACGCGACGCTGTTCCCGCATCTTCTCGCGCAAGTCCGTGCGGGCGGTTTCCTGGCGGTGCAGATGCCGCGCCAGCAGATCAAGCCGACGCACCGCATCCTGTACGAGGTCGCCCGGGAGCCGGCATGGGCCGCCACGGCGCTGCCGGGATTGCGCGAGAACCCGGTCGCCGAACCCCAGGATTATTTCGAGTGGCTGACCCGCGACGCAGCGACGCTCGACATCTGGGAGGTCGAGTATCTCCAGGTGCTCGAGGGCGAGAACGCCGTGCTCAACTGGGTCCTCGGATCGATCGCCCGCCCGGTGGTCGATCGCCTGCCGCCCGATCAGCAGAAGGCATTCCTGGCGCTTTACGGCGAGCGGCTCGCCGCCGCCTATCCGCGCCGGTCCGACGGCCGCACCCTGCTGCCGTTCCGCCGCCTGTTCATCGTCGCGCAGCGCCGGGCCCAACCCTGACAATGACCGACGCGGTCGACGGACCGCTGCTGCGCCATCGCCCGTTCGCGCTCTACTGGTTCGCCCGCGTCTTCTCGAGCGGCGCATTCCACATGCAGGCGGTCGCGATCGGCTGGCAGGTCTACGCGCTGACCGGCAGCGCGCTCGCCCTCGGCTTCGTCGGGCTGGCGCAATTCCTTCCCATGCTCGTGCTCACGTTGGTGGTCGGCCACGTCGCCGATCGCTATCCGCGGCGCATCATCGTCGCGATCTGTCAGGGCATCACCGGCTGCGCCGCCGCGCTGCTCACGCTCGGCACGGCGGGCGGCTGGCTCGGCGCCGGCGGGATCTTCGCGGTCGTCACGGTGGTCGGCGCGGCGCGCGCCTTCGAGAACCCGACCATGGCGGCGCTCGTGCCCGTCATCGTGCCCGAGAGCCAACTGCACCGCGCGACCGCGTGGTCGGCCTCGGCGAACCAGACCGCCCAGATCGTCGGACCGGCGCTCGGCGGCCTGCTGTTCGCCATCGATCCCATCGTGGCGTTCGCCAGCGCGAGCGTGCTGTTCCTCGCCGCCTGCGCGCTCTCGTCGCTCAACCGCATCGCCGAGGCGCAGCGCGTCCGCGAGCCCGTCACCCTGGCGTCGCTGTTCTCGGGCGTCGCGTACGTGCGCGCGCACCCGATCATCCTCGGCACGCTCTCGCTCGACCTGTTCGTCGTGCTGCTCGGCGGCGTCACCGGGCTGTTGCCGATCTACGCGCGCGACATCCTGCACACCGGGCCGTGGGGCCTGGGCGTCCTGCGCTCGTGCCCGGCGCTGGGCGCGCTCGCGATGTCGGTCGTGATGGCGCACCGACCGCTCGACCGGCACGTCGGAACGGTGCTGTTCGGCGCGGTCGCGATCTACGGCGTGGCGACCATCGTGTTCAGCGTGTCGACCGCCCTGCCGCTGTCGATGGCGGCGCTGCTGGCGCTCGGCGCCGCCGACGTGATCAGCGTCGTGGTCCGCTTCTCCCTGGTGCAGCTCCGCACGCCCGACGCCATGCGCGGCCGCGTGAGCGCGCTCAACGCGCTGTTCGTCGG
>DATJNS010000012.1:0-2239 GCA_035507915.1 Candidatus Sulfotelmatobacter sp. | reverse complement strand
CAGGCCGTCGGGCCCGGTGGCGGCGCGCTCGACCGCGAAGCCGCGCTCGCCGAGCTCGGCCACGATCTCGTCGGCGGTCTCGTCGTCGTCCTCGATCAGCAGCACGCTCGCCATCGCGGGGCTCCGACGCGCGGCCGGGTCGGGGGCGTTCGCCGGCTGCGCCGGCAGCCAGTCTACTCCCATGCGCGCACCGGGTTGATGGCCAAGCCGGCGAACCGTCGCCGTGCCGGGCCGGGTGCCGTGGCGCCGTCGAGCGGGATCATGACGGCGACCTCGGCGGGGCGGTGTCGCCGGGCACGAGCATGTAGCCCGATCCGCGCACGGTGCGGATCAGGCTCGGTTGCTTCGGGTCGGTATCGAGCTTGCGGCGAAGGTTGCCGATGTGGACGTCGAGGCTGCGATCGAGCGGCGACGGCTCGCGCCCGGCCGCCGCCATCAGCAACTGGTCGCGGGCGACGGTTTGTCGCGGATGCTGGGCCAGCAGGACCAGGATGCGGTACTCGGCCTCCGTCAGGCCCATGCGCTCGCCGGCCGCGGTCTTGAGCTGTCGGCTCTCGAGATCGAGCACCCAGCCGGCAAAGGTCAAGACGGTGTTGGACGCGCGTTTCATGGCATTGGCTCCTCCTTGGGTTGATGACGGAGAAGCTGGGCGGCCCGCGCGCCCGACGCCATTAAACTCGCTGTTAGTCGAGGGGCGCGCGGGAAACCCCACCGCCGTCATTGCGAGCCCTCGGGCCGCGCTTTGCGCGGACCCGGGGGCTCCTCGCGGACGGCACCGATACCTTCGTCTAATCCCCAGGCCAAGCCGTCACCCCATCTGAATATATGGCAATGAGTGCGTATTCACTGACGGCGCGTCACCGCCCACCCCAGGGTGATTTTCGGAGCGGCTCATGTCAGGGCGTGAAGCCGCTCGGAAGGAGGAGCCATGACGAGCCACGCCTATGACCGGGAGATCACGGCGCTTCTGGTGATCGATCCGTACAACGACTTCATTTCCGAGGGCGGCAAGCTGTGGGACCGCATAAGGGGCGTCGCGGAGGCCAACGACTGCGTTGCGCACATGCTGCAGATCCTGAATGCGGCGCGGGCGGCGAAGATTCGGGTCTTCTATGCCATGCATCATCGCTACCGTCCGGGCGACTACGAGACCTGGAAGTACATCGCGCCGATTCAGAAAGCGGCGTGGACGCGGAGGACGTTCGAATACGGCACCTGGGGCGGCGAGTTTCATCCGGCGTTCGTGCCCAAGCCGGGCGAGATCGTCGCCACGGAGCATTGGTGCTCGAGCGGTTTCGCGAACACGGACTTGGACCTTCAGCTCAAGCGGCACGGCATCGAGCAGCTCATCGTCATGGGGCTCGTCGCGCATACGTGCCTCGAAGCCACGGTCCGCTTTGCCGCCGAGCTCGGCTACGGGGTCACGGTGGTGAGAGACGCGACGGCGGATTACTCCGACGAGGGGATGCATGCCGCGCTCGACGTCAGTCTGCCGAGATACGCCAGCGCCATCGTGACCACCAACCAGATCGTCGATTTGCTGCCCGCCGCCCCGGCTTCGACCTGAGCGCACGGGGCGCGCGAGCCGATACGCACGCCGATCCCCCCATCGACCGAGGAGATGCGCCATGCCCGACCCTTCGCAGTTCAGCGTCGACCGCAGCCGTCCGGGCCGGTGGACGATCACCTTCAGCAACCCGCCGATCAACATGTTCGTGCCCGCGACGATCGTCGAATTGGGCGCGCTGACGACCGACCTCGAGGCGGACCCGTCCGTGAAGGTCGTCGTGTTCGAGTCGGCCAATCCCGATTTCTTCATCGCCCATCTCGACGTCGCCAAGGCCGCCGAACGGCCGGCGGTGCTGGGCCTTTGGCGCGACATCGTGCTGCGCCTCGCGGCCTCGCCGGTCGTGAGCATCGCCAAGGTTCGCGGCCGCACGCGCGGCATCGGCAACGAGTTCGTGCTGGCCTGCGACATGCGCTTCGCCGGCCGGCAAAGCGCGCTGTTCGGCAACCCCGAGGTCGGCGTCGGACTGGTCCCGGGCGGCGGAGCGCTGGAATGGCTCCCGCGCCTGGTCGGCCGCTCGCGCGCGCTCGAGATCGTGCTCGGCGCCGACGATTTCGATGCCGACGTCGCCGAGCGCTATGGCTGGGTGAACCGCACGCTGGACGATGACGACCTCGACGCGTTCGTCGATGCGTTCGTCCGGCGTCTGGCCTCGTTCGACCGTGACGTGCT
>DATJNS010000011.1:0-49505 GCA_035507915.1 Candidatus Sulfotelmatobacter sp. | reverse complement strand
CTGTCCGAGCAGCCGATCCACAGATAGCCCGGGGTCTGCTGCTCGGCCGACCGGCGGAAGAAGTCGGGATCATCGCGCGTGCGGTCCTGTGCCCACGCGACGTTGCGGTCGAACAGATGCTCGAGCGTGCGTGTCATCCGGAAACCCTCGCGCCGCATCATCGCGCTTGCCGTGGCCCAGGCTGACACCAGATTGTGACACGTCATCGTTCGAGGGAGATCCGCCGATGCCCGAAGCCAAGGTTCCGGACACGCTGTCCGACTGGATGAAGGATCACGTCAAGCGCTACCTCGCGACCAACGGCGCCGACGGCCACATGCTCACCCTGCCGAGCCATTCCAAGCCGGTGCCGACCCTGCTGCTCGCCACCACCGGCCGGCGCTCGGGCCAGAAATTCCTGTTCCCGCTGATCTACGGCCCGGCCGGCAAAGGCTACGTCGTGATCGCCTCGAAGGGCGGCGCGCCCGATCATCCGGGCTGGTACAAGAACCTGCTCGCCGATCCCAAGGTCGAGGTGCAGGTCGCCGACAAGAAATTCCGCGCGACCGCGCGCACCGTGACGGGCGCCGAGCGCGCGAAGCTGTGGACCGAGATGGCGGCGCTGTTTCCGCCCTACGACAAGTACAAGGAGAAAGCCGCCGGCCGCGAGATCCCGGTCGTCGTGCTCGACCCGACGCCCTAGCGGGCCGGCTCAGCCGCCGCGGAACTGCTTGGCCAGCGCCAGGCCCTGGTTCTGGTAGTTGGACTTGATCTGCGCGCCGTAGATGCGGTCGGGGCGCGCGGCCATGCGGTCGTAGCGCAGCCAGCCGACGGTCTGGCCGTGCTCGAGCATGAAGGGCACGTCGTGCGAGCGCACCTCGAGCACGGCCTTGCTGCCGCCGGCGACCCCATCCCAGCCGAAGCCCGGATCGAAGAACCCGGCGTAGTGGACGCGGTACTCGCCCGAGCGCGTGTAGTACGGCACCATCTCGGCGGCGTAGTCGGGCGGCACGCCGACCTGCTCGCGCGTCACCAGGATGTAGAAGGCGTCGGGATCGAGCACGATCGCGGCCTCGCGGTGGCAGCTGATCGGCTCCCAGAAATCCGCCGGCTCGTAGTGGCCGAGCTTCTCGAGATCGATGCGGTCGGTGTGCTTCTTCGCGCGATAGCCGATCAGCGAACCCGGGCCCGCGCCCCTGAGATCGATCGTGACCGGCACGAGGCCGTCCTTGATGGCGCCCTCGTCGAGCGGCCCCTCCGGCCGGACGAGCTGACCGCGCGTATAGAGATCGCGCAGCGGGCCGGTCGCGAGCCCGGCGCCGAGGCGCTGAAACCGCGCTTGATTGAGCCGCGTGCCCTGACGCACCACCACGGAGAAGGTCTGCGGCGCGACCTCGAGATAGAGCGGACCGTCGTAACCGCGCGCGATCTCGTCGAAGGCGTTGGATCGGTCGGTGATCAGGCGCGTCAGGATGTCGAGCCGCCCGGTCGAGCTTTTCGGGTTGGCGATGCCGTGAATGTCGCCCGGCAGCGCCAGCGCCTCCTGCAGCGGCACGACATAGACGCAGCCCGTCTCGAGCACCGCGCCGTCCGCGAGGTCGATCGGGTAGCCCTCGAGCTGGCGGATCTTGTCCATCACGGTGGCGTGCGGTCCGGGCAGGAAGCTCGCGCGCACGCGGTAGGCGGTGCGTCCAAGCCTGAGGTCGAGACTGGCCGGCTGGATCTGATCCGGCTCGAGCGGATGCGGCACGCCCTTGATGTCGTGCGCGCGCACCATCTGGACCAGCGCCTGGTAGGGCAGGATGCCGGTCGCGCCGGCCCTGAGGCCGGCGGCACCCGGCGCGCCGCCCAACGGCTCGTCGGCAACGCCGGCCAGCAAGTTCACCTTGGCCGCAGCCTCGCTCATCGGCGGCACTCTAGCGAAACGATCCCCCGCAGCAATCAATTAGGGATGCACAGGCCATCCCCGCAACCATCCGCCATGCGGTGGCCCGCAAGTGCCTGCCGCGCCGTGTGATTCGCGCCTGTTCAGGTTTTTCACAGGGACGACGGCACGGGTTGTCCCGCGATGCCGCGCCGGTCCGGCGCGTCGATCGGTCCCCGGCGAGGCCGAATCGTCAGCGGTTCCGGAACTTGGGCGGACGCTTCTCGACGAAGGCCGCCATGCCTTCCTTCTGGTCCTCGGTCGCGAAGGTCGCGTGGAACAGCCGACGCTCGAAGCGCACGCCCTCGGCCAGGGTCGTCTCGAACGCGCGGTTGACCGACTCCTTGACCATCAGGGCGATCGGTCGCGACATGCCGGCGATCTTCGCGGCGGTCTTGACCGCCTCGTCGACCAGCTCGGCGGCCGGCACGATGCGGCTCACCAGCCCGACGCGCTCGGCCTCGGCGGCGTCCATCATGCGGCCGGTCAGGCACATCTCCATGGTCTTGGCCTTGCCGATGAAGCGCGACAGGCGCTGGGTGCCGCCGGCGCCCGGCATCGTCCCGATGGTGATCTCGGGCTGGCCGAACTTGGCGGTCTCGGCCGCCAGGATGAAGTCGCACATCATGGCGAGCTCGCAGCCGCCGCCGAGCGCGAAGCCGGCGACCGCGGCGATCACCGGCTTGCGGCAGCGCGACACGCGCTCCCAGTCCTTGGTGATGAAGTCCTGCAGGTAGGCGTCGACGAAGGCCTTGTCCTGCATCTCCTTGATGTCGGCGCCGGCGGCGAACGCGCGCTCGCTGCCGGTCAGCACGATGGCGCCGATCGCCGGATCGTCCTCGTAGCCGTCGAGCGCGTGGCTGAGCTCCTGGACCAGCTGCGCCGACAGCGCGTTGAGCGCCTTCGGACGGTTCAGCGTGATCAACGCGACCGGCCCGCGGGTCTCGGTCAGGATGGTTTCGTAGGCCATCTCGCACTCCTGTGAACGGGGCGGTGATCCCGAGTCTAGTGAACGGGCGACAGCGTGAATCGGACGGTGAGCAACGGGCCCTTCTGGGCCAGCTCGAGGCGCAGCAGCTCGCCCTCGCGCCGGAACGCCGTGTCGCCGATGCGGTCCCAGCCGAGCTCGTCCATCGACGCCGCGTAGAACGCCAGCACGCTCTGACGGTCGAGCGCGCCCTCGGTGTGGACGATCACGATGCGGCCGAGCGGGCTGTCGAAGGCGACGTCGTTGGCGTGCGTCGGGATCAGGCCGGCCATCAAGGGCACGTCCTCGAGCCCAGCGACATAAGTGGTGTGCGTCTGCGCCGGGATCGGCGTCGCTGCGCGCGCTGCGCACGGCATCGCGAGGCCGACGGCGAGCGGCAGCAGGATGATCCACGGAGCAGACGAGCGGGCGCGGCGCACGGCCAACCGTTAGCTCATCGCTGGCGCTTGGCACAATAGAAAGTCGAGCGATTGCTCTGCACCATCCGGCGTATCTTGGCCTTGCAGTCGCAGCCCGGGCAGGGCTCGCCCTCGCGGCCGTAGACCGCCCATTGATGCTGGAAGTAGCCGAGCTCGCCCGACGGCTGGACGTGATCGCGCAGGCTCGAGCCGCCGGCGGCGATCGCCTTCAGGAGCACCGACTTGATCGCCTCGACCAGCCGATCGGCGCGCTCGGCCTTGACCGTCGCGGCGAGCCGGCGCGGCGACAGGCCGGCATGGAACAGCGCCTCGCAGGCGTAGATGTTGCCGACGCCGACCACCGTCTGCTGATCGAGCAGCGCCGCCTTGATGGGCGTGCGCCGGCCGGCCAGCGCCGCCGCCAGGGTCGCGCCGTCGAACGCGTCGTCGAGCGGCTCGGGCCCGAGATGACGGAACAACGCGTGCTCGGCGAGACGCGCGCTGGCGCACAACGTGACGAGGCCGAAGCGGCGCGCGTCGTTCAGCCGCAGATGGACGTCGTCCTCGGTCTCGATCAGCACGTGATCGTGCGTCCCGATCGCGTTGGGGCGGCCCTGGGTCATCAGGATGCGACCCGACATGCCGAGATGGACGATCATCGTCGTGCCGTCGTCGAGATCGATCAGGATGTACTTGGCGCGGCGCCGGATCGCCAGCACGCGCCGTCCCGTCGTGCGCTTCGACAGGTCCGGCGGCAGCGGGATCCGCAGGTCCTTGCGGCGCGCCTCGACCCGCCGCAGCACCCGTCCCTCGAGCTTGCCGCGCAACCCGCGACAGACCGTCTCGACCTCGGGAAGCTCAGGCATGCCGTGCTTCAGCCGCGCGCGCGACCGGTCCTGCCCTCATCCCCAGACCTTGCGCGCCAGCTCGGTCACCAGCGCGAGCTTCTGCTTCTCCACCTCTTCGGTGACCGGGTTGCCGGTGACCGCGCTCGCAAACCCGCATTGCGGGCTGACCCCCAGCCGCTCGAGCGGCACCTGCTTGGCCGCCTCGTCGACCCGCTTGCGCAGATCGTCGAGCTTCTCGAGCAGCGACGTCTTGCTGCAGACCAGGCCGAGCACCACGCCCTTGGTCTTCGGCACGAAGCGCAACGGCTCGAATCCGCCCGCCCGCGGCGTGTCGAACTCGAGCAGGAAGTGGTCGACCTCGACCTGGGCGAATACCCGCTCGGCGATCGGCTCGTAGCCGCCCTCGGCCAGCCACTTGCCGCGGAAGTTGCCGCGGCACATGTGCAGACCGATCGTCATGCCCTTCGGCCGTTGGCGGATCGCGTCGTTGAGCGCCGTGACGTAGAAGCCGATCAACGTGTCGGGATCCTCGCCGCGCTGACGCATCGCCGTGCAGACGTTGGGGTCGCACATCATGGTCAGCGGGACCTCGTCGAACTGCACGTAGGTGCAGCCGAGCTTGGCGAGCTCCGCGAGCTCCTCTCGATAGAGCGTGGCGATGTCGCCGAAGAATGCGCCGAGGTCGCGGTAGGCCGCCGGATTGACGGCCTCGCGGCCGCGCCAGAAATGCAGGGTCGACGGCGACGGCAGGGTGATCTTGCCGGTGCGCTTGGTGCACTTGGCGAGGAATGCGTATTCATCGGTCGACAGGCCGTGGCTGCGCGCCAGCCGGCCGGAGACGTGCGGCGCGATGAAAGGCTGCTTGTCGCCCTTGGCGTCGCGGAAGTCGAACAGCGACGGCCGCACGGTCAGGCCGCTGATCGCGCTCACCAGATGGCTCCAGTAGGACGCGCGGTGGAACTCGCCGTCGGTGATCACCTGGAAGCCGAGCCCTTCCTGGAGCGCGACCGCATCGCGGATCGCCTGGTCGCGGATCGGATCGAACTCGAAGTTCGGCATCTGGCCGGTCCGGAACGACCGGTAGCTCTCGGTCAATTTCTTCGGACGCAGCAGGCTGCCGATGTGCTCGGCGCGGAAACGCGGGGTGGTCGACGACGCCGGCGGCACAGGTGATCCCTTCGTTCTCGGATTCGCTCTCGCGGTCTCGGGTTGGGGCCGCTGTCTCGGCGCGCATCTTAGCCGCCCGACCCGGCGCGCCCAAGCCGCACGACGCGCGGCCCTCGCCGGCCGGCCGGCCATTGGGTAAGGTCGGGCCATGACCCTCGACAGCGGCTCACGGCCGGCCGAACCCGCCGACCCGGATGCCTGGTTCGGTTTCCGGCGCGTCGCGGCGACCGACAAGGGCTCGCTGGTGCGCCGCGTGTTCGACTCGGTCGCGCCGCGCTACGACCTGATGAACGACCTGATGAGCGGCGGCGTCCATCGGCTCTGGAAGGCCGCGCTGCTCGACTGGCTGGCGCCGCACGGGGAGCTGGCGCTGCTCGACGTCGCGGGCGGCACCGGCGACGTCGCGTTGCGCGTGCTCGCGCGGGCGCCGCGGGCGCGCGTGACGGTCCTCGACGCCAACGAGCGCATGCTGTCAGTCGGCCGCGACCGCGCCATCGACCGCGGCGTCGTCGCCGGTCTCGACTACGTGACGGGCGACGCCGAGGCGCTGCCGGTCGCCGCGCGCAGCTTCGACGCCTATACGATCGCGTTCGGGCTGCGCAACGTGACGCGCATCGACGCCGCGCTCGCCGAAGCGCGGCGGGTCCTCAAGCCGGGCGGCCGCTTCCTCTGCCTCGAGTTCAGCCGCGTGGTCGTGCCGGGCCTGGCCGCGCTCTACGACGCCTACTCGTTCCGCATCCTGCCCGAGCTCGGCGCGCGCGTCGCGCGCGACCGCGCCGCCTACCAGTACCTCGTCGAGAGCATTCGACGCTTCCCGCCCCAGGAGGAGCTCGCCGACCTGATGCGCAGGGCGGGCTTCGAGCACGTGCGCTACCGCAACCTGAGCGGCGGCATCGCGGCGATCCATTCCGGATGGCGGGTGTGATCGTTTTTCAGCCGCGCTCGCAGCCGCCACACCAACCCTGCTCGCGCGGCTGGGTTGGCGGGCGGCAGCCGCGCGAGCGAGCACAATGCAAAACATCCCGCGCAACATCGGGCGGCTGATCGCGATTGCGCGCGTGTTCGCGCACTACGACGTCATCGGCCCCTTGATCGAGATCGGCCTGGTGCCGCCGTGGCTCGGACCGGCGCGGCTGTTCGCCAGGCGCAAGCGCGACGGGCTGCGGCCGGGCGAACGGTTGAGCCGCGCGGCGCGCGAGCTCGGCCCGAGCTTCATCAAGATGGGCCAGGCGTTGGCGACCCGCGCCGACCTGGTCGGCGAAGAGATCGCCGCCGACCTCGCGCTGCTGCAGGACCGCCTGCCGCCGGTGCCGGGCACCGAGGCGCGCGCCGTCATCGAGTCGGAATTCGGCCAGCCGGTCGAGACGCTGTTCGCCGCGTTCAACGACGAGGCGACGGCGGCCGCGTCGATCGCGCAGGTGCATTTCGCGGTGACGGCGGCGGGCGCGCCGGTCGCCGTCAAGGTGCTGCGCCCCGGCATCGAGAAGGTGTTCGCGCGCGACCTCGAGCTGTTCACCTGGCTTGCCGATCTCGCCGAGCGCACCCAGCCGCGGCTGCGCCGCCTCAAGCCGCGCGAGGTGGTGGCGACCCTGGCGCGCACCATCGCGTTCGAGATGGACCTGCGGCTCGAGGCCGCGGCCGCCGCCGAGCTGGCGACCAATTTCGCCGGCGATCCGGGCTTCCGCGTGCCGCGCGTCGACTGGCAGCTGACCTCCAAGCGCGTGCTGACCAGCGAGCGCGTCGACGGCATCCGGATCGACGATCGCGAGGCGTTGGCCGCCGCCGGCCGCGACGTTCGCGCGGTGCTGGTCAACGCCGCCTCGTCGTTCTTCAACCAAGTGTTCCGCGACGGCTTCTTCCACGCCGACATGCATCCCGGCAACCTGTTCGTCGCCGCGGACAACGCGATCGTCGCGGTCGATTTCGGCATCATGGGCCGGCTCGACCGACCGACCCGCTACTTTCTCGCCGACATGCTGCTCGGCTTCCTGTCGGGCGACTACCGGCGCGTCGCCGAGGTCCACTTCGAGGCCGGCTACGTGCCGGCCGACCAGTCGCTCGCCGAGTTCACGCAGGCGTGCCGCTCGATCGGCGAGCCGCTGCTCGAGCGGCCGCTCCACGAGATCAGCCTCGGCCGGCTGCTCGCGCAGCTGTTCGAGATCACCGAGCAGTTCCACATGGAGACCCAGCCGCAGCTGCTCCTGCTGCAGAAGACCATGCTGGTCGCCGAGGGCGTCGGCCGGCGTCTCGACCCGTCGGTGAACATGTGGGAGCTCGCACGCCCGCTGATCGAGGACTGGATGCGCGTCAATCGCGGCCCCGAGGCGCGGCTGCGCCAGGGCGCGGAGTCGGTCGCGCAGGCGATCGCACAGCTGCCGCGCCTGATCGTCGGGCTCGACCGCGTCTCGAGCGACCTCGCCGAAGGCGGCCTCAAGATCCATCCCGACAGCCTGCGCGAGCTGACCGACGCGCTGCGCCGCCAGCGCAGCGCCGCCGAGTGGCCGCTCTGGGTCCTGATCGCGATTCTGATCGCGGCGCTGCTGCTGCGGTGACGGAAACGAGATGACCCAGCCACCCAATGATCCGCTGCCGGAACCGGCCGAGTGGCTCGGCGCCACTGCCGTCAAGCAGTGCCGTCACGGCTGCTTCCGGTTTTTCCGGCAGGACGTCTATGTCGGGCGCTCGCTCGAGCTGTACGGCGAATTCTCGGAAAGCGAGGTCGCGCTGTTCGGACAGCTCCTGAAACCGGGCGCGGTGGTCGTCGAAGCAGGCGCCAATATCGGGGCGCTCACCGTGCCGATCGCCCGGCTGGTCGGCCCCCGCGGACGGGTCATCGCCTACGAGCCTCAGCTTCCGGTCGCCGATCTGCTGGCGCGCAACGTCGCGGCCAATGCGCTCACCACCGTCGACGTGCGATGCGCCGCGCTCGGCGCGCATCTCTCGACGATCTCGGTGCCCCGGCTCGACTATCGCCGGAGCGGAAATTTCGGCGGCGTCGCGCTCGGCGGCGAGGCCGGCGAGCGCATCGCCGTCGAGACGATCGACAGCCTCGGGCTCGAGCGCGTCGATCTGATCAAGGTCGACGTCGAAGGGATGGAGGTCGAGGTGTTGACCGGCGGCGCCGCGACGATAGGCACGCGGCGGCCGGTGCTCTACGTCGAAAACGACCGCGCCGAGCACTCGCGGCAGTTGATCGCCACGCTGGAGGGATTCGGCTATCGCGCATGGTGGCACTTCGCCGGACTGTTCAATCCGGCAAACTTCTTCGGCAATCCGGAAAACGTGTTCCCGAGCATGATGTCCGTCAATCTGCTGTGCTTCCCGCGGGAATGGTCGATGACGGTGACAGACGGCATCCCGGTGCTCGGACCGGACGACGATTGGGAATCAGCGCGACGCCGCGCGCTTCCGTGAGCGCGGCGGCGGCGCGTTAGCCGAACTCGCCGCTCGCCCAGCGGCGGGCGATCTGGTGGCCGATCGCGATCGGCGGCGCCAGCGAGTCGGCGGCGCCGTCGCCGGCGGCCGAGCGCGCCGCCATCGCGAGCACCTCGTCGCGGGTGAACCAACGCGCGGTCGCGAGCTCGGTGTGGTCGATCTTGAGCGTGTCGCCGGTCGCCTCGGCGACGAAGCCGCACATCAGCGACGACGGAAACGGCCAGGGCTGCGAGGCCATGTAGCGCACGCGCGCGACGATCAGGCCCGATTCCTCGCGCACTTCGCGGCGCACCGCCTCCTCCAATGTCTCGCCCGGCTCGACGAAGCCCGCGAGGCACGAGAAGCGCGCGCCGGCGCGCCGGGCGTTGCGCCCGAGCAGGCAGCGCTCGCCGAGCACCGGCAGCATGATGACGACCGGATCGACGCGCGGAAAATGCTGCGCCTTGCAGGACGGGCAGCGGCGGCACCAGCCCGCCGACTCGACCTTGCTCGGCGTGCCGCACACCGCGCAGAAGCGGTGGCGGGCGTGCCAGTCGATCAGCGCGCGCGCCTCGCCGAGGATCGCCGCATCGGCGCCGTCCATCTCGGCGGCGAGCGCACGCATGTCGCCGGGCGCGGCATCCGCCGGCAGCGGCGTCGTGGCCGCCGTGACGTCGAGGGCAAAGCGCGCGCGCCCGTCGGCCAGACCGAGCAAGAGCCAGGTGGCGCCGCCGTCCATCAGGCCGCGCCACGGTGCGAGCGGCTGCCAGGCGATGGATGGCGGCGAGCCCGCGCGCGCCAGCGGCTTCAGCTCGCTGAGCAGCGCCACCCGGCTGTCGACGTGATCGAGCAACCCGGCGAGCCACGCCGCGTCGGCGCGGCGCTCGCTCGCGCGATCCAGCGGATTGCCGCCAAAGGCGTAAACTTCTTCCATCGCACCCGTGCTCCCGAACGGCCCCGCCCGGGACGGGCCGGCGCTCCCCACAGACGTCCCGATGCTACAGGGGGACGCCGCGCCCGACGATAGACCTTCCGCGGGGCTTTGACCTCGACAGCCGCCGGCCGGACGCCCCATATGGAGCCAGGCCGCCGTGACGTGCGGTCGCAGGAGGGGGACCGCATGGCGCAGCTGGCGACGATGCTTTGGACCGAGCTCGTGACCCTGCTCGCGCTCGTGGTCTATCTCGGCACGCTGGTCTATTGCGGCCGGATGCGCTCGCGCCATCGCATCATGGCGCCGGCGACCAGCGGACATCCCGCCTACGAGCGCGCGTTCCGCATCCAGCAGAACACGCTCGAGCAACTGGTCGCGTTCGTGCCCTCGCTGTGGCTGTTCTCGCTGCTCGTCAATCCGCGGATCGGCGCGATCCTGGGCGCGATCTGGGTGCTCGGCCGCGTCGTCTACGCGGTCAGTTACGCGCGTGCGCCCGAGCGGCGCGGCCCGGGATTCATCGTCGCGTTCATCGTCCTGATCGTCTTGCTGGCGGGCGCCCTCGTGAAGGCCGTCGTCACCATCGCGGCGGTCGGCTGAGCGCCGGCCGGCGGCCCTCTCGCCCGGCCGCTTGTCCCCCGGCCGGTCTCGCACTACTCTATTTTACGTCGACGCAAGGTGAATTGCCGGACGATGCTCGAAGGCCGCCACATCCTGCTGATCATCGGCGCGGGGATCGCCGCCTATAAGAGCCTCGAGCTGATCCGCCGCCTGCGCGAGCGCGGCGTCGGCGTGCGCTGCGTGATGACCGACGGCGCGACGCACTTCGTCACGCCGTTGAGCGTGGCGGCGCTCAGCGAGCACAAGGTCTACCAGGATCTCTTCTCGCTGACCGACGAGAGCGAGATGGGCCATATCCGCCTGTCGCGCGAATCCGACCTCCTCGTCGTGGCGCCGGCGACCGCCGACCTGATGGCGCGCATGGCAGCGGGGATGGCCGACGATCTCGCCGCCACCGTGCTGCTCGCGACCGACAAGCCGGTGCTGCTCGCGCCGACCATGAACGTGATGATGTGGAACCACGCGGCGACGCAGGCCAACGTCGCGCTGCTGCGCCAGCGCGGCATCGTCACGGTCGGGCCGGGCAGCGGCGATCTCGCGTGCGGCGAGGTCGGCTCGGGCCGCATGGCCGAGCCGCACGAGATCATCGCCGCGATCGAGTACATGTTGACGCCGCGGCCGCTCGCCGGCACGAGCGCGCTGGTCACCAGCGGCCCGACCTACGAGCCGATCGACCCGGTGCGCTTCATCGGCAACCGCTCGTCGGGCAAGCAGGGTCACGCGATCGCGGCGGCGCTGGCGCGCGCCGGCGCGCGCACCACCTTGGTCTCGGGACCGACGCACGAGCCCGATCCGGCCGGCGTCGAGCTCGTGCACATCGAGACCGCGCACGAGATGCTGGCGGCGGTCGAGCGCCTGCTGCCGGTCGACGTCGCGGTGTTCGCCGCCGCGGTCGCCGACTGGCGCGTCGCCATGCCGGCCAACAACAAGCTGAAGAAAGGCGATGGCGGTCCGCCGAGCCTGGCGCTGACCGAGAACCCGGACATCCTGAGCACGATCAGCCACGCCGGCGCGAAGCGGCCCCGGCTGGTCGTCGGCTTCGCGGCCGAGACCGAGAACGTGGTCGACAACGCGCGCGCCAAGCTCGCCAAGAAGGGCTGCGATTGGGTGCTTGCCAACGACGTTTCACCCGCGCGCGGCACCTTCGGCGGAGACAGCAACACGATCCATCTGGTGCGCGCGGACGGCGTCGAGGACTGGCCCACGATGAGCAAGCTCGAGGTCGCGATGCGGCTCGCCGAGCGTGTCGGCGCGCATCTCGGCCGATCCGGCCGGCCATGACCCGGCTCGGTGTCGCCATCCAGCGCCTGGCCCATGGCGCCGACCTCGACCTGCCCGCCTATCAGAGCGCGGGGGCCGCCGGCCTCGACCTGCGCGCGGCGTTGAGCGCGGAGATCATCCTCGATCCGGGCGCGCGCGCGCTCGTGCCGACCGGCATCGCGATCGCGCTGCCCGACGGCTTCGAGGCCCAGGTGCGGCCGCGCTCGGGGCTCGCCGCACGCCACGGCGTGACCGTGCTCAACGCGCCCGGCACGATCGACGCCGATTATCGCGGCGAGGTGAAGGTTCTGCTGATCAATCACGGCGACGCGCCGTTCGCGGTCCGCCACGGCCTGCGCGTGGCGCAGCTCGTCGTCGCGCCGGTGGCGCGCGTCGATTGGCAGGAAGCTCAGAGCCTGCCGGTGAGCGCGCGCGCCGCCGGCGGCTTCGGCTCGACGGGTCACGACTCCACGAGTCGTTCCGCGTGATGCTCGGGCTGCCGAAAAAAACCTTGCTCGCGATCGAGGCGGTGCTCGACATCGCCTACCACTCGAGCGGCGTGCCCGTGCAGTCGTCCGACATCACCCAGCGCCAAGGCATCGCGCGGCGCAGCCTCGAGCCCTTGCTGCAGCAGCTGACGCGCGCCGGCATTCTCGCGGGCGTGCGCGGGCCGCGCGGCGGCTATCGTCTCGGCCGCGAGCGCCGGCGCATCACGGTCGGCGAGATCGTGCGCCTGATCGCCGGCGACAACTCCGAGGACATCGCCGATGCCTGCGGCTCGGAGCTCGGCCAGAAGGTCGTGCGGCCGCTCTGGATGGTGCTCAACGACGAGGTGCTGGCGCGGCTCGACGGGCTGACGGTCGAGGATCTATGCCGCAACGCGCGCGATGCCGGCATCCCGAGCGATGCCGCCAAGGCGCTCGACTTCACGATTTGACGGCCCTGGCACGGAGGGTTATACGCATCAACCAAGTGATATCGATCAATTCACATCATCAACGGGGGTAATCGCATGAGCGCCCAGTCTGTCCGCAAGCCCGACGCGCCCGGCGCATCGGCCACGTTCCGCAACCGGATCTACGACAGCATCATCGACACGATGGGCGCGACCCCGCTGGTGCGGGTTCGGCGGCTGGCGGAGCAGGCCGGCTGCAAGGCCGAGATCCTGGCCAAGCTCGAGTTCTTCAATCCGCTGGCGTCGGTCAAGGACCGCATCGGCGTGTCGATGGTCGAGGACCTGGAGCGCTCCGGGCGCCTCAAGCCCGGCACGGTGCTGGTCGAGCCGACCTCGGGCAACACCGGCATCGCGCTCGCCTTCGTGTGCGCCGCCAAGGGCTACAAGCTGATCCTCACCATGCCGGACAGCATGTCGGTCGAGCGCCGCAAAATGCTGAAGCTGCTGGGCGCCGACCTGCGCCTGACGCCGGCGGCGCAGGGCATGAAGGGCGCGATCGCGCTCGCCGAGGAGCTGCAGCGCTCGCTGCCCGACGCGATCATTCCGCAGCAGTTCGAGAACCCCGCCAATCCCGAGATCCATCGCCGCACCACCGCCGAGGAGATCTGGGCCGACACCGACGGCAAACTGGATGCGCTCGTCTCGGGCATCGGCACCGGCGGCACGATCACGGGCTGCGCCGACGTCCTCAAGCCGCGCCTGCCACACCTCAAGATGATCGCGGTCGAGCCCGAGGACAGCCCTGTGCTGTCGGGCGGCGCGCCGGGTCCGCACAAGATCCAGGGCATCGGCGCCGGCTTCGTGCCGAAGATCCTGCGCCGCGAGGCGATCGACGAGGTCGTGCGCATCGCCAACGACACGGCGTTCAAGACCGCGCGGCTCGCCGCCAAGCTCGAGGGTCTGCCGGTCGGCATCTCGTCGGGTGCGGCGCTCGCCGCCGCGCTCGAGGTCGGCGCGCGGCCCGCGATGGCCGGCAAGCGCATCGTCGTCATCATCCCGTCCTTCGCCGAGCGTTATCTGTCGACCGCGCTGTTCGAAGGCCTCGACTAGGGCGCAGGCGCCCGCACATCCAGGAGCGCCTTTGGAGTTCCGCGACGATCAGGTCCGCCGCTACGCCCGCCACATCATCCTCAAGGAGGTCGGCGGGATCGGGCAGGCGCGGCTGCTCGCCTCGCGCGTGCTGGTGGTCGGCGCCGGCGGGCTCGGCTCGCCGGCGCTGATCTACCTCGCGGCCGCAGGGGTCGGCACCCTGGGCGTGATCGACGACGACACCGTCGACCTGTCGAACCTGCAGCGCCAGATCGCGCATACGACCGCGCGCGTCGGCCAGCCCAAGGTCGACAGCGCGGCGACCGCGCTCGCGGCGCTCAACTCCGACGTCACGATCGAGCGCCACGCCACGCGGCTGACCGCCGACAACGCCGCCCGCCTGATCGCCGGCTACGACATCGTCGCCGACGGCAGCGACAATTTCGCCACGCGCTACCTGGTGAACGACGCCTGTTTCTTCGCCAAGAAGCCGCTGGTGTCGGCGGCGATCCTGCAGTTCGACGGCCAGCTCACGACGTTCAAGGCCCACGAGCCGGGTGAAGGGCACCCGTGCTATCGCTGCCTGTTCCCGGCGGCGCCGCCCGGCGAGGCGACGGCGACCTGCTCGAGCGCCGGCGTGCTGGGCGCGCTGGCCGGCACGATGGGCGCGTTGCAAGCGACCGAGGTGATCAAGGAGCTGCTCGGCATCGGCCAGAGCCTGGCGGGCGAGCTCCTGCTCTACGATGCGCTGTCGGTCACCTTCCGCAAGCTCAGGTTCCGTCGTCGCGCCGACTGCGCCTTGTGCGGCAGCCGGCCGTCGATCACCAGTCTGGCGGACCGCGCCGCGTGACCGAAACGCTGGCGATCGCCATCCACACGGGTGAGTTCGATCGCGTGCACTACGCGCTCGTGATGGCGAGCGCCGCCGCGGCGAGCAATCGACGGGTGACCTTGTTCTTCACCGGACGCGCGGTGCACGCGATGACGGGACGCGCCGACGCACCGGGTTGGCACGCGCTGGCGGCGGCGCCCGACGGCGCGGCGGCGCGTGACGCCGCCTGGCGCGCGCGCGGCGTCGCCGGGTTCGAGGAGCTGCTCGCAGCGTGCCTCGAGCTCGACGTGCCGGTGATCGTCTGCGAGATGGCGCTGCGCGCCGAGGCGATCGAGATGACCCGGCTGCGCGGCGACCTCAAGCACGAGATCGCCGGCGTGGTCACCTTTCTCAACCGGGCCGGCGGCGGCGCGATCGTCTTCGTCTGACGCGCTCAGGCGTCCGCGTGCGGCTCGGCGATCAGCAGATCGGCCTCGCGGCGCACCGCGATGGCGAACGGCACCAGATCGATCTGCAGCGCCAGGCTGCGGTCGCGCGGATCGTAATCGCCGCTCGCGGCCAGCGCCGAATTGATCGGCGGCACCAGGCTCGCGGCCAGCTGGGCCAGCGCCGTGCGGTCGGGCGCTCGCCCTTGGAGGCGGCTGCGCAGATAGAGCGCGCACAGCTCGTCCTCGTCGGCGCGGCCGCGGTTGACGCTGCCCATCGCGACCAGGGTGACGACCGGCGGTGCGGCGCGCAGGATCGCCTGCACGGTCGCCTCCGCGGTCACGAAGGCGCCGGCGAAGATCCGCTCCGCGCCGCGCGCCGCGTTGATTCCGGCCGTGCCGTTGCTGGTTGTCTGGATCAGCGTCTTGCCGTCGAGCGCGGCGGCCGCCAGCTCGGCCGGCGAGTTGCCGAAATCGAAGCCGGCCGGCTTGGCGCCGTGCCGCTCGCCGATGCAGTAGTCGCCGACGCCGGCGGCGCGCAGCGCCAGCGCCCGGTCGAGATCGTCGACCATCACGATGCGCCGGGCGCCGCGCGCGAAGGCGAGCGCCGCCGCCGTGAAGGCGCGGAATACGTCGATGATCACGACGGTGCCGACCGCCGACGCCGCGCCATCGACCAGGCTGGCGAGCCGAACCTCCACGCCCGGCCGCGCCCCTGCTAGGACGGGCGCGCGAGCGCCGCGGCGGTGTCCTTGCCCGCGACGACGGGGACGATCTCGAGCGCCGCCAGATCGGTCCATTCGGCGGCCCAGCGCTGCAGCAGGGTGACGTCCGCGCATTCCATGAGCTGGAAGCAGCGGCTGAGGTCGGCGGCAACCCAGCTGTCGACGAAGCGGAGGCCCTCGGGCGCCATGCGGCCCTTTTGGGCGAAGCGCGCGTAGATCGCCTTGGCGTTCTGGTCGCGGAACGTCTCGATCACCATGAAGAGCATCGCGGTCTCCTGCCGATCACGGGAGGGCCTCGAGCACGCGGTCGGGCGGCCGGTGGCCGTCGGCGAAGGTCTTGATGTTGATGATCACCTTCTCGCCCATGGCGATCCGGCCCTCGATGGTCGCCGAGCCCATGTGCGGCAGCACGACGACGTTGTCGAGCGCCAGCAGCTTGTCGGGCACCGCGGGCTCGTGCTCGTACACGTCGAGGCCCGCGGCCGCCAGCTTGCCGCCCGCCAGCAGCTCGATCAGCACCGTCTCGTCGATCACCTCGCCGCGCGAGGTGTTGACCAGCACGGCGTGCGGCTGGATGAGCCGCAGCCGGCGCGCCGACAGCAGGTGGTAGGTCGCCGGCGTGTGCGGGCAGTTGATCGAGACGATGTCCATGCGCGCGAGCATCTGGTCGAGGCTCGCCCAGTAGGTCGCCTCGAGCTCGGCCTCGAGCTCGGGATGCGCGCGCCGGCGGTTGTGATAATGGATCGACAGGCCGAAGCCGCGCGCGCGGCGCGCCAGCGCGCTGCCGATCCGGCCCATGCCGACGATGCCGAGACGCTTGCCGTTGATGCGCTTGCCGAGCATCGACACCGGTGCCCAGCCCTGCCACTTGCCGGTGCGCACCAGCCGCTCGCCCTCGCCCAGCCGACGCGCGGCGGCGAGGATGAGGGCCATCGCCATGTCGGCGGTGTCCTCGGTCAGCACGCCCGGCGTATTGGTGACCGTGAGGCCCTTGGCCCGCGCCGCGGCGACGTCGATATGGTCGATGCCGGTGCCGAACGACGCGATCAGCTTGAGGCGCTCGCCGGCGCCGGCGATCAGCTCGGCGTCGATGCGGTCGGTCACGGTCGGCACCAGGATGTCGGCGGTCGCCAGCGCCGCGGCGAGCTCGGCGCGCGTCATCGGCGCGTCGGTGTCGTTGAGCCGCGCGTCGAACAATTCCATCATCCGCGTCTCGATCACCTCGGGCAGTTTCCGGGTGACCACGACGAGCGGCCGCATACGCGCCATCAGCTCCGCTCCTCAAGCTTGCGTCATTGTGACCGACCGCGGGGTCTGCGCAAGGTAGGTGTCGTGCGGTGCACCAAATCGGATTATACTAGCCATAGTATGGCTGGGTGTTTGCGCTGACCATGGGTCGTGTGACGACGTTGGCCCTCGTCGCCCTGCTGATCGCCGCGGCGAGCCCCGCGCGGGCCACCGAATCAGGCCTGCCGGTGCCGCGCTTCGTGTCGCTGCGCTCCGACGACGTCAATTTGCGCACCGGTCCGGGCGTGCGCTATCCGGTCGACTGGGTGTTCCAGCGCAAGACCCTGCCGGTCGAGGTGCTCGCCGAGGTCGACACCTGGCGCAAGATCCGCACGCCGGATGGCACCGAAGGCTGGGTGCACCAGAGCATGCTGACCGGTCGCCGCACCGCGGTGGTGGTCGGCGACATCCGCACCTTGCGCGAGGGCCACGATCCGAACGCGCCGGCCGTGGCGCGGCTCGAGCCCGGCGTGATCGGCAGCCTGCTCGAGTGCCGCGACGCCTGGTGCCGGCTCGAGGTTGCCGGCCAGAAGGGCTGGCTGAAACGCGACGAGCTGTGGGGCGTGCTGCCGACCGAAAACTTCGACTGACCGCGCGGGTCCGGCGGCGCGCCGGACTGGACTACTCGAAATCGCCGGCGAGCGCGGCACGCACCGGCTCGGGCATCACGGCCATGTGGCCGTAGTTGGGGTGATCGAAGCC
The DNA here is from genome assembly GCA_035507915.1 of Candidatus Sulfotelmatobacter sp. Lineage (GTDB taxonomy): Bacteria > Pseudomonadota > Alphaproteobacteria > Elsterales > Elsteraceae > JACQAI01. The sequence goes on along the minus strand of DATJNS010000011.1, from coordinate 32,020 downwards.
GACGACGACCTGGGCGCCGGCGGCGCGGAACGCCGCGATCTGCGTCGCGGTGAACGGAAAGTGGATGAACTGCACCGATGACGCCTTGCCCTCGGCGGTGGTGCGATCCATGTCGGCTTCCGGCACGCCGGCGATGCGTGCGCCGCCGACGGCCAGGAACGCCGTCTTCTCGACGCCGCCGAGCCTGGCGAGCGCGGTCTTGCGCTGGACCTCGTCGTCGATCTGAAACATCACGGTAGCGACCAGCTCGCTCCCCTGCGGGATCAGCGGATTGTAGGCCGCCAGCTCGTCGGGCACCTGCGCGGCGCCGCCCTTCTCGACGTGAAGCATCTCCTGGACCTGGAACCACATGGTGTCCCAGCTCTCGAACGCGAACATCGCGAACGGGCCGACGTCGACGCGCCGGCGCCGCTTGACTTCGGACAGCTCGCGGCGCTTGGCGGCGCGGACCTTGACGTACTCGGCGTCGGGCAGGACGTCGCCGGGTTCGATGCGGCGTTTCATGGCGCGACCTCGATGCCGTAGGCCTTGGCGAACAGCTCGATCGGGTGGACCGACTCATCCACGGTAACGGCGGCCTCGCCGTCGAGTTTGCGCATGCCTTGGACGATGTGCTCGCCGGCGAGCGGGCATTCCGAGGCGACGAACATCTTGGCTTCCTTGGCGGCGGCGCGCGCGACCGGCTTGCCGACCTTGAGGGCGACCTCGAAGTTCCCCTTCATGACACCCCACGAGCCGCCGTGCCCCGAGCAGCGCTCGATGACCGAGACGTCGGCGCCCGGGATCAGACGGAGCATCTCGGCGGCCTTCTGGCCCATGTTCTGCGCGCGCGCGTGACACGCGAGATGCAGCGACACGCCGCCGGGCAAAGCCTGCAGGCCCGGCGCCAGACCGTTGCGCTTGGCGATGTCGACGACGTACTCGGCGACATCGAAGGTCGCTCGGGAGAGCCGCTTGATCGCCGGGTCGTCGGGCAACAGCAGCGGCCACTCGAATTTCATCATCAGGGCGCACGACGGCACCAGCGCGATCACGTCGTAGCCCTTGTCGATCCAGGCGCCGAGATCGCGCGCGATGCGCCGCGCGCTCGCCGTCACGCGCGCGAGGTCGCCGTGCTCCAGCTTCGGCATGCCGCAGCAGCCGGGGTAGACGGCGACGGTCTCGACGCCGTTCTTCGCCAGCACGCCGCGCGCCGCCATGCCGATGCCGGGATTGTTGTAGTTGACGAAGCAGGTCGCATAGAGCACGGCCTTGCGGCCGGCGCCCGGCGCGCCGCGATCGGTCGCCGGCGGCTCGTCGGCCGCGCGCATGACGAACGTCTTGCCGTGGAATTTGGGCAATGCCGCCGCGCGATCGACGCCGGCGACCTTCTCCATCAAGGGACGCGTCACCGTGTTCCCGGTCTTGATCGCCCAGTTGGCCAGCGCGGGCGCGACGCCCGCGAGCTTGCCGTTGCGGTCGGTCTCGGTGAGCTGGCGCGTCATCGTGCCGACCTCGCCGCGCTGCAGCTCGGCGACGCGATAGCGCAGCATCAGGTGTGGGAAATCGAGGTTGAAGGCATGCGGCGGCACGTAGGGGCACTTCGTCATGAAGCACATGTCGCACAGCGTGCAGGCGTCGACGACCGGCTTGAACTGCTCGGACTTGATCGCGTCGAGCTCGCCCGTCGGGCCTTCGTCGATCAGATCGAACAGGCGCGGAAAACTGTCGCACAGATTGAAGCAGCGCCGGCAGCCGTGGCAGATGTCGAATACCCGCCGCAGCTCGGCGTCGAGCTTCTCCGGATCGGTGAAGTCCGGATCCTGCCAGGCGATAGGATGGCGCACGGGCGCGTCGAGACTGCCTTCCCGCATGTCGGTGCTCGTCTTTTAGAGGTGTGCGGGCGGGATCGCTCCCGCCCGCGACGTCGTAGGCGTGGAACCGGCTGCGCCGGTATCAGGCCATCGTGTCGAGCGCCTTCTGGAAGCGCCCGGCGTGGGATTTCTCGGCCTTGGCGAGCGTCTCGAACCAGTCGGCGATCTCGTCGAAGCCTTCCTGGCGCGCGGTCTTCGCCATGCCGGGATACATGTCGGTGTATTCGTGGGTCTCGCCCGCGATCGCCGCCTTCAGGTTGTTGTCGGTCGCGCCGATCGGGAGGCCGGTCGCCGGGTCGCCGACCGCCTCGAGGAACTCGAGATGGCCGTGCGCATGACCGGTCTCGCCCTCGGCGGTCGAGCGGAACACCGCGGCGACGTCGTTGAAGCCTTCGACGTCGGCTTTCTGAGCGAAATAGAGGTAGCGGCGGTTGGCCTGCGACTCGCCGCCGAACGCGGCCTTCAAGTTGCCTTCGGTTTTCGATCCCTTCAACGACGCCATGATTGCTCTCCTCTTCTCGCTGAACCTGCTCGGCGGTCATCGGCTGCGCCGCTCCGCGCGCCCAGGGCGCCACCCGCGATGCAGCCGACCACCCGCAACATGGCGATTGCGGTGCCCGGAGTCAACAGTTTAGAACGGATCTAAATTAAGCCCCGGCTTACCGGCGGCTCGGCTTGCCGCGCGCCGACTCGTCGTCCGGCTGGCCGCGCACCCGGATGATCACGTCGACCCGCTCGACCGCCGTGCCGCGGGGCGCATCGGGCAGCGCCGCGACCGCGATGTGCTCGCTCGCGATGTCGACCAGCCCACCGCTGTCGACCAGGAAGAAGTGGTGATGGTCGCTGACATTGGTGTCGAAGTAGGACCGGCCCGCCTCGACCACGACCTCGCGCAGGAGCCCGGCGTCGGTGAACTGGTGCAGCGTGTTGTAGACGGTCGCCAACGAGACGCGCACCTTCTCGCCAAGCGCCTCCTGATGCAGCTGCTCGGCGGTGACATGGCGGTCGCCCTTGCGGAACAGGAGCCCGGCCAGCGCCACGCGCTGGCGCGTCGGACGCAGCCCGGCGGTCTTCAGGCGCTGCATGATCGGCGCGACAACCATGCCCGGCAATATAGTGACATGCGACTGATTTGCAACGACCCGGCCGGCGGGCCGGTGTCCGAGCCTGTTTGAACCACGGGGCACGCGGCTGTAGCTTGCCGGCATGACGGACCAGCCTCGCGCGCCGGGCGGCAGCGCGCCGCCCCCCTCGGCCGGACGGCATGCCGGCGCCGCCGCCGGCATCCAGGGTGCGCTCGCGCAGGCCTACATCGAGATGGTGCGGCTGCACCGCGCGGGCGATCTCGAACAGGCGCGCGTCATCGGCAGCATGGTGCAGACCCAGCTCGGCGGCCTGATCGAGCGGACCTATCGCGACGCCGTCGCGCATGCCGCCGCCGGCCACGCCGTCGCGGCGTTTGCGGGCTTCGCCGAGGCGCTCGAGCTGCACCGGCTCAACCTCGCCAACCTCGCGCTGCCGGTCGGCGTCGCCGCCTGCTACGAGGGGCTCGCCGCACTCTACCAAGCGCAGCGCCAGACCCTGGGCGCCGCCGCCGCGGCGCGGTTGGCGCATCGCGACGGGGCGAGCTTCTACGCCCACCCGCGCGCCTGCCAGGTGCCGGTGCTGGGCGGGCTCTACGAGATCATCTTCGGCGAATGCCGCGACGGCACCTTCGTCGAGGTCGGCGCCTATGACGGCGAGACCTACAGCAACACGTCGTGCCTCGCCGATCTCGGCTGGCGCGGTCTCTACATCGAACCCATCGCGGCGTCGTGCGAGCGTTGCCGTCAGCGCCACGCGGCCAATCCCCACACCAGCGTGCTGCAATGCGCGATCGGCGCCGAGGACGGCACCGCGACCGTGTGGCAGAACGGCCCGTGCAGCACGCTCTCCGACGACGAGCACGCCCTCAACCTGCGCGAGGGCGTGATTCTCGACACCGAGATCCAGCGCGTCGAGGTGCCGCTGCGCCGGCTCGACGGCGTGCTCGCCGAAGCCGGCATCGCGCCCGGCTTCGAGCTGCTCGTGGTCGACGTCGACGGTTCCGAGGAGGCGGTGTTCGCCGGCCTCGATCTCGCGCGCTGGCGGCCGCGCTTCCTGCTCGTCGAGCTGGTCGAGGAGAGCCCACACTTCGCCGAGGCGCCCGGCCTGATCGCCGCCGCACGCCGCGTGCGCGAGCACATCGAGCGCGCAGGCTATGGCGAGATCTACCGCGATGCCGCCAACACGATCTTCCGCGCGCCGGCGTGACACGGCTCCGCCGTCCATTCCGCGCGCCGCGCGGCAATGGCCTCGATGTCACAAAGCCCCGTGTAGCCGATCAAACAGGGACCGGCAACCGCCGGTTCAGTCGCCGGTCTGCAGGCGCTCGACCAGCTCGCGCACGGTCGGGATGAAGCCGTTGGCGTAGTAGGGATCGGAGGCGAAGCGGAACGCATTGTGGCCGGCGAACATCAACTGGTTGTCGATGTCGTCGGAGTGGCTGATCGCCTGCAGGGTCTTCTGGATGCAGTAGGAGCGCGGATCGGGCGACTTGCCCGTCGTGCCCTCTTGGTTCTGCGACCAGTTCGAGAACAGGCAGGCGCTCAGGCACCCCATGCACTCGATCTGGTCGGTGCGGATATGCCGGCTCTGCTCGGGGGTCACGAAGACGAGCGTCGATTCCGGCGTGCGCAGCGCCTCGGTGAAGCCCTCGGCGCGCCAGGTCTCGGCGTTGATCCTGTCGGGCGCGGTGACGTAGACCGTGCGGCCGCGCGCGCCGACCTGCAGCATGGTGTCGTGCTCGCCGAACTGATGGGTCGTGTAGGCGATCTGGCGCGTCGAGCGCTCCTGCAGCTCGTTGAGGAACGGGTTGCTGACCGCCGACGAGTAGAAGCCGGTCGGGCTGAAGCGGTTGAGGTAGACGTCGCCCTCCTTGAGCTCGAGCAGCCGGCGCTTCCAGGCGTCCGAGATCGGGCTCTCCTGGGTCAAGAGCGGGCGCGTGCCGAACTGGAAGGCGACCGGCCCGAGCGCCGGGTTGTCGATCCAGTGCTCCCACTCGCGCAGGCACCACACGCCGCCCGCCATGATGATCGGCGTGTTGGGCACGCCCGACTCGCTCATGATCTGGCGCAGCGCCGCCACGCGCGGCAGCGGATCCTCGGGTTTCTCGGGATCCTCGCTGTTCGACAGCCCGTTGTGCCCGCCGGCGAGCCAGGGGTCCTCGTACACGACCGCGCCGAGCCATTCGGGGAAGCGGTGATAGGCGCGCTTCCACAGCGCGCGGAAGGCGCGCGCCGACGACACGATCGGATAGTAGTAGACCCCGTAGCGCGCGCAGATCTCGGCGATCTTGTACGGCATGCCGGCGCCGCAGGTGACGCCGTGGATCAGCTTCTTCGCGCCTTCGAGCACGCCGTGCAGGATGGTCTCGGCGGCCGCCATCTCCCACAACACGTTCATGTGGATGCGGCCGCGCCCGCTCGACTGCTCATGGGCGATGCGCGCCTGTGCGATGCCGCCCTCGATCGAGTAGGCGATCAGCTCGTGGTGGCGCTCGCGCCGGGTGCGCCCGCGATAAATCATCGGGATCAGCTTGCCGCCGGCGTCGTAGGAGTCGGCGTTGACGCCGGAGAACGTGCCGACCCCGCCGGCCGCCGCCCACGCGCCCGAGCTTTCGCCGTTCGAGACGGAGATCCCCTTGCCGCCCTCGACCAAGGGCAGCACCTCACGGCCCGACAGCAGAATCGATTTCAACGACCGGATGATGCGCCCTCCCCGCGAGACCCGGGCCGCGGTCGGCCGCCCGCCCGTCGGCGGGCCGCCCCCGACGGCTGCATTTGCTCTTTATATGGCGCCGGCAAGCCGGCTTGACGAGGCCTGAGCGCAACCATCGCGACCTAGACCCGCCCCAGCAGGCCGTCGGGCCGATCGGTGATGATGGCGTTCGCCCCGGCGGCCAGCAGCCGGGCCGCCTCGACCGCCTCGTTGACCGTCCACATCACGAGCTTGAGGCCGGAGTTCAGCACCTCGGCGATCCCGGCGGCGGTCGCCTGGCGGTACCCCAGGTTGACCGACGCGCAGCCCAGCGCCTCGACGGCGCGCCGCCAGTCGCGCGACAGCCGCTTGAGCAGGAGGCCGCGCGCCAGCTGCGGGGCGCGGTCGCGCACCACGGCCAGACAGTCGGGCTCGAAGCTCGAAACCAGCGGCGGCGGCAGCCGCTGGGGCCACGACGCGGTGACCGCGGCGACCACCGCCTCGGCGGTCGGCGCCGCGCGCCCCGGGCACGGCTTGATCTCGATGTTGGCGCCCAGCCCAAGCCGATCGAGCTCGGCGAATGCCTGGTCGAGCGTCGGCACGCGCTCGCCGCGAAACGCCTGGCCGAACCAGCCGCCGGCGTCGAGCGCCGCGATCGCCGCGAAGGGCGTGCGGGCGACCGCGCCGCGTCCGTCGGTGGTGCGCTCCAAGGTCTCGTCGTGCATCAGCACGGCGACGCCGTCGCCGGTGAGCTTGACGTCGAACTCGACCCAGCGCGCGCCCGCCGCGGCGGCGGCGCGGAACCCCGCCAGCGTGTTCTCGGGCGCCAGCGCCGCCGCCCCGCGATGTCCGATCACCGGCGGCAGCTCCAGCGCCAACGTCCTACTCCGCTTGGGCCGCCTGGGTCGCGCGCGCGGCCTTGAGCTCCTCGGTCATGTCGGCGCCGGTCGCCTGGTCGACCACCTTCATCGACAGCTTGATCTTGCCGCGATCGTCGAAGCCCAGCACCTTGACCTTCACCTGGTCGCCGACCTTGACGACGTCGGCGACCTTGCCGACCCGCCGCGGCGCGAGCTCGCTGATGTGCACCAGCCCGTCGCGCGCGCCGAGGAAGTTCACGAACGCGCCGAAGTCGACGACCTTGACGACCTTGCCGTTGTAGATGTGACCGACCTCGGGCTCGGCGACGATGCCCTTGATCCAGTCGATCGCCGCCTGCGATGCCTTGCTGTCGGCCGACGCGACCTTGATCGTGCCGTCGTCCTCGATGTCGATCTTGGCGCCGGTCGTCTCGGTGATCTCGCGGATCACCTTGCCGCCCGAGCCGATCACCTCGCGGATCTTGTCCTTCGGGATGCTGATCACGGTGATGCGCGGTGCGGTGTCGGCGACCGAGCCGCGCGCGGCCGTGAGCGCCTTGGCCATCTCGCCCAGGATGTGCAAGCGGCCGCCGCGCGCCTGATCGAGCGCGACCTTCATGATCGCCTCGGTGATCGAGGTGATCTTGATGTCCATCTGCAGCGAGGTCACGCCGACCTCGGTGCCCGCGACCTTGAAGTCCATGTCGCCCAGGTGATCCTCGTCGCCGAGGATGTCGGACAGCACGGCGAAGCGCTCGCCCTCCTTGATCAAGCCCATCGCGATGCCGGCGACCGGCCGCGACAGCGGCACGCCCGCGTCCATCAGCGAGAGCGACGAGCCGCAGACCGTCGCCATCGACGACGAGCCGTTCGACTCGGTGATCTCGGAGACTACGCGGACTGTGTAGGGGAACTGCTCCTTGGTGGGCAGCAGCGGACGCACGGCGCGCCAGGCGAGCTTGCCGTGGCCGATCTCGCGCCGGCCGGGCGAGCCCATGCGGCCGGCCTCGCCGACCGAGTAGGGCGGGAAGTTGTAGTGCAGCAGGAAGTGCTCGCGGTACTCGCCCGCGAGCGCGTCGATGATCTGCTCGTCCTGCCCGGTGCCCAGCGTGGTCACGACCATCGCCTGGGTCTCGCCGCGGGTGAACAGCGCGCTGCCGTGGGCGCGCGGCAGCACGCCGACCTCGCACACGATCGGCCGCACGGTGACGAGATCGCGCCCGTCGATGCGGCGGCCGGTATCGAGGATCGAGCCACGCACGACGTCCGACTCGAGCTCCTTGAACTCGCGCGCGACGACATCGGGCGGCAGCTCCTCGGCGGTCAAGGCTTCGACGGCCTGCTTCTTGGCGGCGTCGAGCTTGTCGTGACGCGCCTGCTTCTCGGTGACCTGGTAGCCCGAACGCACCGCGTCGCCGACGACTTCGCGCAGCCGGCGCTTGACCGTCTCCTCGTGCTGGTTGGCGGCCGGCATGTCCCAAGGCTCCTTGGCGCACGCCTCGGCGAGCGCGATGATCGCCTGGATGACTTCCTGGAACGCGCTGTGGCCGAACATCACGGCGCCCAGCATGACGTCCTCGGTCAGCTCCTCGGCTTCCGATTCGACCATCAAGACGCCCTCGGTGGTGCCCGCGACGACCAGGTCGAGCTTCGAGTTCGCCAGCTCGTCGATCTGCGGATTGAGCACGTACTGGCCGTCGATGTAGCCGACGCGCGCGGCGCCGATCGGCCCGAGGAACGGCACGCCCGAGAGGGTCAGCGCCGCCGAGGTGCCGATCATCGCGACGACGTCGGGATCATTCTCGAGGTCGTGGCTCAGCACCGTGCAGACCACCTGCGTCTCGTTGCGGAACCCGGGCGCGAACAACGGCCGGATCGGCCGGTCGATCAGCCGCGAGGTCAGCGTCTCCTTCTCCGACGGCCGCCCCTCGCGCTTGAAGAAGCCGCCCGGGATCTTGCCGGCGGCGAAGGTCTTCTCCTGGTAGTTGACGGTGAGCGGGAAGAAGTCCACCCCCGGCCGCGGCGTCTTCATGGCGACCACGGTGCACAGGACCGCCGTGTCGCCGTAGGTCGCCAGCACCGCGCCGTCCGCCTGGCGCGCGATCCGGCCGGTCTCCAGCACCAGCCGTCGGCCGCCCCACATCAATTCCTTCTTGAATACGTTGAACATCTCTTTCGTCCTTTCCCATCGTACGGTCGCCGCACTGCTCCCGGATGCCGGAGGCGCGGCTGGGCTTTAGCCCCGGTCAGACTGCGCCCTCATGGCGCCGCCGTTGCGAGAAGCAGGCCGCCCGCGCGCGGCGCCGACGATCGGCGCGACGACGCGATGCTCCTGCCATCCGAAGTGCCACGTTGAGAGTCGCGGATTGGCGGCCGCGCGCGCTCGCATCGCACAAGGAGCGCGGTGGCTCCCGCCAGTCGATGGAACGCCGTTGATGCCACTGGCCGGCATGAGGCTCGCGGTCGCGTTCAGCGACGCAGCCCCAAGCGGTTGATCAGGCTGTCGTAGCGCGTGTTGTCGGCACGCTTCAGGTAGTCGAGCAGACGCCGCCGCTGGCCGACCATCACGAGCAAGCCGCGCCGCGAATGGAAGTCCTTCGAATGATTGGACAGGTGATCGGTCAGATTGCGGATGCGTTCGGACAGAATGGCGACCTGAACTTCGGGCGAGCCGGTGTCGCCCTGCTTGGTCGCGTACTCTTCGATGAGCGCCTGTTTGCGCTCGGCTGCGATCGACATCGGTTTCTCCTCGTGTCACAGGTTGAACACGCGCACGGGGCGGAGCTGACCGTTGTCGAGGCGGGCCATGGCGACCGGCAGTTCGCCGGTCGTGACCCGCACGACATCGCCGTCGCGCAACGGGTTGAGGAGGTCGGGTCGGCCATGGCCGACCACGGGAACCGCTTGTCCGCTGCGGATGAGCTCTGCCTCGGCCCCGGTAACGGCCACCGCCGGGATGTCGGCCAGCGGGGTCAGAATCGGGAGCAGGCGCTCGAAAGCGGCCGGACTATGGCCGAGTTCGATCAGCAAATCCAGGGGAATTGCGGCCTCGGCGCGGAACGGTCCGACCGCGAGGCGGCGCAGCGCCGCGACGTGGCCCACCGTGCCGAGCGCTCGGGCGAGGTCGCGCGCCAGGCTGCGCACGTAGGTGCCCTTGCCGCAGGCGACCTCGAACACGGCGTGATCGGGGTCGAGCGATCCGGCGAAGTCGAGCGCGCGGACCGCGACCTGGCGCGGCGCGAGATCGACGGCGGCGCCGGCGCGCGCCAGCGCATAAGCCCGCCGGCCGCCGATCTTGAGGGCCGAGAAGCGCGGCGGGATCTGCTCGATCGGGCCGGTGAAGCGCGGCAGCGCCGCCCGGATCTCGGCCTCGATCGGACGCCGCGGGCTGCTCTCCAGCACCTCGCCCGCCGCGTCGTCGGTCGTGCGCGCCTCGCCCCAGCGCACCGTGAAGCGATAGCGCTTGTCCGTATCGACCACGAACCCCATCACCTTGGTCGCCTCGCCGAAGGCGATCGGCAGCACCCCCGTGGCGAGCGGATCGAGCGTGCCGCCATGTCCCGCCTTGGCGGCGCCGAAGGCGCGGCGCAGGCGACCGACCACGGCGCTCGAGGTCGGCCCCTGCGGTTTGTCGACGTTGAGCCAGCCGCTGATGGCCTCGCCCTTGCGCCGGCTCACGCGTCGCTCTCGGCGTCGTCGGCCTCGGCGGGCGGCCGCGCCGCCTGAAGCAGCGTGTCGATGCGCTGGGCGTTATCGAACGAGCGGTCGGGCTCAAAGGTGATCGCCGGCACGTGGCGCAGCGCGAGCTCGTGACCGAGCTGGCTGCGAAAGAACCCGGCGGCGTGCCGGCAGGCTTTCGCGAGCGCCCCGGCGTCGCCGCCGCCGAACGGCGTCACGAACGCGGTCGCGTGCTTGAGGTCGGGGCTGACGCGCACCTCGGTCACCGTGATGTTGGCGTGCGCCAACGCCGGGTCGCGCAGCTCGCCGCGCGCCAGGATGCGGACCAGCGCGTGCCGGATCTCCTCGCCGACGCGCAGCTGACGCTGGTTGGGCGCGCCCGCGCGCCCGCGGGTCACGCGTCCCTCCGGCGCGGCGGCGACCGCCGCCGGCGCCTCACAGCGTGCGGGTTTCCTGGACCATCTCGAAGCATTCGATCTGGTCCCCTTCCTTGATGTCCGTGTAGTTCTCGAACGCCATGCCGCATTCGAAGCCGGCCTGGACCTCGCGCACCTCGTCCTTGAAGCGACGCAAGGTCTTGAGCGTGCCCTCGTGGATCACGACATTGTCGCGCAGCAACCGCACCTTGTTGCCGCGCCTGACCACGCCCTCGGTGACGCGGCAACCCGCGACCTTGCCGACCTTGGTGATGTCGAACACCTGGCGGATTTCGGCGTAGCCGAGGAAGTTCTCGCGCACCCTGGGGGCCAGCATGCCGCCCAGCGCCTGCTTGACGTCGTCGATGACGTTGTAGATCACCGAGTAGTAGCGGATGTCGACGCCGTCGCGGCGCGCAAGCTCGCGCGCCAGCGAGTTGGCGCGCACGTTGAACGCGATGATCAGCGCGCTCGACGCTTTCGCCAAGGTGACGTCGGATTCCGAGATCGCGCCGACGCCGGCGTGCAGCACGCGCGGCGTGACCTCCTCGGTCGCGAGCTTGTTCAGCGTGGCGACGATCGCCTCGAGGCTGCCCTGCACGTCGGTCTTGATCACGACCGGCAGCTCCTTGGCTTCGCCCGCAGCGATCTTCGAGAGCATCTGCTCGACCGTGCCGCGCGCCCCCGCCTTGACCTCGGCGTCGCGCCGACGGCGGCGGCGGAAGTCGCTGACGTCGCGCGCCCGGCTCTCGCTGTCGACCACCGACAGCTCGTCGCCGGCGCTCGGCGTGCCCTGCAGGCCCAGCACCTCGACCGGCATCGACGGTCCGGCGTCCTTCACCTGGTTGCCGTGATCGTCGACCAACGCGCGCACGCGGCCCCACTCGGAGCCGGCGACGAAGATGTCGCCGACATGGAGCGTGCCGCGCTTGATCAGCACGGTGGCGACCGGACCGCGGCCGCGGTCGAGCGCCGCCTCGATCACGACACCCTCGGCGGTGCGGTCGGGATTGGCGCGCAGATCCAGGATCTCGGCCTGCAGCAGGATCGTTTCCTGCAGCTTGTCGAGGCCCTGCCCGGTCTTGGCCGACACCTCGATGGCGAGCACGTCGCCGCCGAGTTCCTCGACCACCAGCCCGTGCTGCAGCAGGTCGGTGCGCACGCGCTGCGCATTGGCCTCGGGTTTGTCGATCTTGTTGATCGCCACGATGATGGGCACGTTGGCCGCCTTGGCGTGCATGATCGCCTCGACGGTCTGCGGCATGATGCCGTCGTCCGCCGCCACCACGAGCACGACAATGTCCGTGACGGTAGCGCCGCGCGCGCGCATCTCGGTGAAGGCCTCGTGGCCCGGCGTGTCGATGAAGGTGATCTGGTCGCCCGACGCCAAGGTCACGCGATAGGCGCCGATGTGCTGCGTGATGCCGCCGGCTTCGTGCGCCGCGACGTCGGTCGAGCGCAGCGCGTCGAGCAGCGAGGTCTTGCCGTGATCGACGTGGCCCATCACGGTGACGACGGGCGCCCGCGGCAACAGCGCGGCGTCGACGTCGGCCTCGCCCTTGAGCCCGACCTCGACGTCGGATTCCGACTGGCGCTTCGGCGTGTGGCCGAACTCCGTGACGATCAGCTCCGCGGTGTCGGCGTCGATCACCTGGTTGATCGTCGCCATGACGCCCATGCGCATCAGCGACTTGATCACGTCGGCGCCGCGCTCGGCCATGCGGGCGGCGAGATCCTGCACCGTGATGGCATCCGGAATGACGACGTCGCGGATGACCTTCTCGGGACCGGTCTGCTGCTGGCGCATGCGCTCGCGCTCGCGCGCGCGCTTGACCGACGCGATGCTGCGCGTGCGCTCGTTCTCCTCGGCCGACAGCGCCTGCGTCACCGTCATCTTGCCGGTGCGCCGGCGCGGCTCGCCGCGCTTGACCGGCGTCGGACGTCGCGGCACCGGAACGCCCGGACGGCGCACGCGGTTCGCCGTCTCCTCTTCTTCCTCGGCCTCGCGGCCGGCGGGGCGCGCCTTGGCGGCGGCAGCGGCGGCGTCGACCGCGACCTTCTGAGAGGCCGCGTCGCGCTCGACCCGCGCCGGGCCCGTGCCCGCAGCCGCGCCGGCGGGCTCGGCGGCGGACGCGGGCTCGGCCGCCGCGGCCTCGACCGCGCGCGCCTGCGCCTCTTCCGCCGCGCGGAGGCTCTCCTCCTCGGCGTGATGGCGCGCCTCTTCCTGGACGCGATGGGCATCCTCCTCGGCGCGGATGCGCGCGACCTCGTCGGCCTTGATCGCGCCCTGCACCGCGCGCACGCGTTGCGCGCGCTCCTCCTCGGTCAGCTCGCGCAACGTCAGCGGCTTGCGCGCCGGCGTCGCGCCCGGCGCCTTCGCCTCGGCCGCCGGCGCGGTCTCGACGACCTCCGGCTTCGGCGCTTCGGGGCCGACCGTGCGCTTGCGCTTGACCTCGACGGTGACCGTTTTCGAGCGCCCGTGCGAGAAGCTCTGGCGCACGCTCGCCGCCTCGGGGCTCCGCTTGAGCTCGAGCTTGCCGCGTCCCGCCAACGAGAGCGGCTTCTTGCGATCCTGTTCGGTCTCTTTTTCTGTCGTCATGCTGTCCCGACTTTCTGATCCGCGCGACGCAGCCCGGCGAGCCGCGTCAATTCCCCATGCAATCGTGTCGCGATGCCGCCCGCCGCGAGCGCCACATGCACCACGTGATCCCGGCCGAACGGCTGCGCCAGCTCGGCGGCGCGCAACTGCTCGACGACCGGCCGGTCGCCGGCGAGCGCGGCCAGCCGCGCCCGCCCGCCCGGCGCGCCGTCCGCCGCCTGCAGCAGCAGCCCGGCACGCCCGCTCTTGAGCCAGGCCTCGACCTGGTCGTAGCCGACCACCGCCTGACCGGCGCGCCGCGCGAGCCCGATCAGCTCGAGCGCACGCGCGACCACGAGCGCCTCGAGCCGATCGGCGAGATCGCCGGGCGCCTCGACCGGCCGGCGCGCCGCCCGCGAGAAGGCGCGCTTCTTGACCGCGGCGTCGATCGCGCCGCGCGTCGGCGCGACATACACACCGCGCCCGGGCAAGCGCTGCTGCAGATCGGGGACGAGTTCGCCCGTCGGCGCTACGACGAAGCGCAGCAGCGCGTCCTTGTCCGCGACCGTTCCGGTCGCGATGCAGCGACGCTGCGGCCCGAGCTGGTCGCCATCGGCCATCTCGGAGTCGACGCGGTCGTCATCGGCGATCGGCGCAGCGTGGGTCAAGCGGGGTCACCTCACGCATGATCCGAGGCGGCGCCGGCGGCGCCCTCGCCGGCCGCCGGGGCGGCCGGCTCGTCGGCGAACCAGTGCGCGCGCGCGGCCATGATGAGCTCGTTGGCGTTCTCCTGGTCGAGCTTGTCGGCGCCGACGATCTCGATCAGCTCGTCGCTCGCCAGATCGCCGACGTCGTCGAGCGTCTTGAGCCCCTTCTCGCCGAGCGCCACCAGGAAGCCCGGCGTCATGTGGGGCAGCGCGGCGACGGCGTCCTCGACGCCGAGCTGGGTGCGCTGCTCCTCGAACTTGGCGTCGCGCTCGGTGATGAAGGTCTGCGCGCGGCTCTTGAGCTCGGCCGCGACGTCGGCGTCGAAGCCCTCGATCTCGGCCAGCTCGTCGGTCGCGACGAAGGCGATCTCCTCGACCGTGGTGAAGCCCTCGGTGACCAGGAGATGCGCAATCACGTCGTCGACGTCGAGCGCCTCGATGAAGAGCTGCGAGCGGACGCGGAACTCCTCGGTGCGGCGCTCCGATTCCTCGGCCTCCGTCATGATGTCGATGTCCCACCCGGTCAGCATCGAGGCGAGCCGCACGTTCTGGCCGCGCCGGCCGATCGCCAGGCTGAGCTGATCGTCGGGCACGATCACCTCGATGCGGTGGCCCTCCTCGTCGAGCACCACCTTGGCGACCTCGGCGGGCGCCAGCGCGTTGACCACGAAGGTCGCGGGATCGGGCGACCACGGGATGATGTCGATCTTCTCGCCCTGCAGCTCGCCGACCACCGCCTGGACGCGGCTGCCGCGCATGCCGACGCAGGCGCCGACCGGATCGATGCCGCTGTCGTTCGAGAGCACGCCGATCTTGGCGCGGCTGCCCGGATCCCGCGCCACCGCGCGGATCTCGATGATGCCGTCGTAGACCTCGGGCACCTCCTGGGCGAACAGCTTGGCCATGAACTGCGGATGGGTGCGCGACAGGAAGATCTGCGGACCGCGCGTCTCGCGGCGCACGTCGTAGATGTAGGCGCGCACGCGATCGCCGGGCCGGAAGGTCTCGCGCGGCAGCAGCTCGTCGCGGCGCAGGATCGCCTCGGCGCGTCCGAGATCGACCGTGACGTTGCCGAACTCGACGCGCTTGACCAGGCCGTTGACGATCTCGCCGACGCGGTCCTTGTACTCCTTGAACTGGCGCTCGCGCTCGGCCTCGCGCACGCGCTGCACGATCACCTGCTTGGCGGTCTGCGCGGCGATGCGGCCGAAATCGATCGGCGGCAGATCGTCGATGATGAAGTCGCCGACCTGCGCGGCGGGGTTGCGGCGCTGCGCCTCGGCGAGCGTCATCTGGGTCGCCTCGTTCTCGACCGTCTCGACGACCTCGCGGAAGCGCTTGAGCCGGATGTCGCCGTTGGCGCGGTCGATCTCGGCGCGGATGTCGTGCTCGGCGCCGTACTTGGAGCGTCCGGCCTTCTGGATGGCCTGCTCCATCGCCTGCAGCACCTCCTCGCGGTCGATGCCCTTCTCGCGGGCGACCGCGTCGGCCACTTGCAGCATTTCGACTCGGATCGTTGCAACTGCTTCCATCGTCCTACCTGGCGCTAGGCGCCGCCCGTCGAGCTCGATCCGGCTAGTGCCGGGGCTTGTCGGGGCTGTGCGCGATCAATTCGTTGGTCAACACGAGCTTCGCCTTGGTCACCGCGTCGAACGGCACGGCGTACTCGATCTCGCCCGCCCGCACGCGGATGGTCTCGTCGTCGACGCCGACGATGAGGCCGCGGAAACGCCGCCGCCCGTCGAGCAGCCGGTCGGTCTCGAGCTTGGCCTCGAACCCGGCGAAGCGCGTGAAATGCTCGAGCCGGGTCAGCGGCCGGTCGATGCCGGGCGAGCTCACCTCGAGATCGTAGGCGCCCGGGATCGGGTCCTCGACGTCGAGCAGCGCCGAGGCCGCGCGGCTGATCTGGGCGCAGTCCTCGACCGACATGGCGGCGCCGTCGCGGCGCTCGGCCATGATCTGCAAGGTCGCCCGGCGGCCCGAGTTGAATTGCACGCGCACGATGCCGTAGCCGAGCGCCTCGAGCGCGGGCGCCAACAGCCCCTCGACCTTCGATGCGACCGTGCCGCCGGCTCCGTCCGCTGCCGTCATCCCCTCACCAACACGCTGTGCCGAAACAAAAAAGTGGGCCAGTGGCCCACCGCCTTTCTAGTGGCCGGATCACCATCCGACCCTATGGGAATTTGGCGCCAATATAGTCATTTCGCGGTCCCCTGCAACCCGATTCCCGGCGTTTTCCCGCGCATTCCCCGGGTTCTGCCATGCGACGCCTGCCGAGCAGGCCGGATGCAGGTCTCCCCGGCCGCGCAACGGTCCCGTTGCCGCCGAAATCCCGCCTGCCGCGTCGCCCAAACCGCCACCGATCATCCCCGCAGGCCGATTTCCCCAGACGTAGCCGGTTCGACACGACATGAGCAGGGGTGGCTCGTGTCGCTGGACCTGCCGTTGCCGTCGGGTAGCAGGTCATGCATAGAATACGCGTCAAATTCGAGCGGAGGCGATCGATGGGGCGCGGCGTGCCGGCAGGATCCATGGGCCTGGCCGCGGTCGTCCTGGCGTCCTGCGCCCTGCCGGTCTGGCAGAAGCCGGGCGCGACACGCGAGGAGTTCGCCCAGACCCGCTACCAGTGCCAGCTCCAGAGCGCCAGCGCCGCCCCGGTCACGCCGCAGATCACCGCGGTCGAGAAGACCTCGAGCCTCGGCGGCAGCGAGATCTACTCGACGGACGTCGCGGCGGGCACGCGCGACCGGCTGTTTCGCTCGTGCATGGAGGCCGCGGGCTGGCATCTCGTGCGCAAGGCGCCGCAGGGCTAAGCGCGGCGCGTCCCGCGGCGGTCAGCTGGCGCGCGCGCGCCGGGCGAAGCGCAGATACACGGGCGCGCGATCGGCGGCGCGCGCCTTGCGCTCGTAACGGGTCGGCGGCCAGTCGGCCGGGCGCTCGCGCCAGTCGGCCGGGCGCCGCGCCAGCCACGCGAAGGCGCCGTGGTCGATCAGCTGGGCGAGCATCCAGCGGCAATAGTCAGGATCGTCGGTGACAAGCCGGAGCTCGCCGCCGTCGATCATCAGGCGCGCCAGCCGGTCGAGATTGGCGCGTTGGACGAACCGGCGCTTGTGATGGCGCACCTTGGGCCATGGATCGGGGAACAGCACGAAGACGCGCTCGAGCGACGCGGCGGGCAAGACGTCGAGCAGCGGCGCGGCAGGCTCGGGCCAGATGCGCAGGTTCGCGATCTTCGACGCCTCGATGCGGGCGAGCGCCGCCGCGACGCCGTTGACGAAAGGCTCGCAGCCGATCAGCCCGACCTCCGGATGAGCGAGCGCCTGCCAGGCCAGATGCTCGCCCGCGCCGAAGCCGATCTCGAGCCAATAGCGCGCCCGCGCGCCGCCGAACAACGCGGCGAGATCGAGCGGCGGGGCGGGCGGCAGCGCGACCGCGACGCGCGGCAGCAGGCCGTCGATCAGGCGCTGCTGGGCGGCGCGCAGCGGTCGGCCGCGCCGACGGCCGTAGATCCGTTCGTCGACGCGGCGGCGGGACGGTTCGGCGCCTGCGCTCAGGCGAACGCGGAGCGCAGCGCGTCCACGAGGTCGGTGCGCTCCCAGCTGAAGCCGCCGTCGGGGTCGGGCGTGCGGCCGAAATGGCCATAGGCGGCCGTGCGTGCGTAGATCGGCTTCGACAGCCCGAGATGCTCGCGGATGCCGCGCGGCGAGAGATCCATCAGCTCCTGCAGCACGCGGCTCAGCTTGTCCTCGTCGACCGCGGCCGTGCCGTAGGTGTCGACATAGACCGACAGCGGCTTCGAGACGCCGATCGCGTAGGCGACCTGGATCACGCACTTCTCGGCGAGCTTGGCGGCGACGACGTTCTTGGCGAGGTAGCGCGCCGCGTAGGCCGCCGAGCGATCGACCTTGGTCGGGTCCTTGCCCGAGAAGGCGCCGCCGCCGTGGGGCGCCGCGCCGCCATAGGTGTCGACGATGATCTTGCGGCCGGTCAGTCCGCAGTCACCGTCGGGCCCGCCGATCACGAAGCGGCCGGTCGGATTGACGTAGAAGTTTGGCTCGTTGCACATCCAGCCCTCGGGCAGCACGTTGACGACGTGCGGCCGCACGATCTCGCGCACCTCGTCCTGCTCGAGCTTCGCATCGTGCTGGGTCGAGACGACGACCGAGGTCGCGCCGACCGGCTTGCCGTGCACGTAGCGCAAGGTGACCTGGCTCTTGGCGTCCGGCCCGAGCCCGGGCGCGGCGCCCGAATGGCGCGCCTCGGCGAGGCTGCGCAGGATGGCGTGCGAATAGTAGATCGGCGCCGGCATCAGCATGTCGGTCTCGCGGCAGGCATAGCCGAACATCAGGCCCTGGTCGCCCGCGCCCTCGTCCTTGTTGCCCGCGGCGTCGACGCCCATCGCGATGTCGCTCGACTGCTTGTGCAGGAGCACGTCGACCTTGGCGCGCTGCCAGTGGAAGCCGGCCTGCTCGTAGCCGATGTCGCGGATGGCGTGGCGCGCGACCTCCTCGAGCTTCTCCTTGGTCACCGAGTCGGGGCCGCGGACCTCGCCGGCCAGCACCACCTGGTTGGTCGTGCACAGCGTCTCGCAGGCGACGCGGGCGTGCGGGTCGGCCGCGAGAAAGGTGTCGACCACGGCGTCCGAGATGCGGTCGCAAACCTTGTCGGGATGCCCTTCGGACACGGATTCGCTGGTAAACAGATAGTCGGCTCTCGCCACGGTCCACCCCTCGACGATCGATTCAAGTCACGGAAAAGCGCCAATAAAGGCCGCCGTGTTGTGCACGCGGCCGTCCCCGAGCGCAAGCGGATTCCGGGTAAGGCAGCCGCCCGGCCCGGGGCCTCAGCGCCGCCGGGACCAGACGCCGCCCGCGAGGCCGACAAGCAGCAGTATCGCGAGGATCGGGCCGCCGAAGCGCTGGTAGATCGTGGCCTCGGGCAGCGCCTGCGGCAGCGGCGCATCGAGCACGCCGCGCTGGCCGAGGCCGAGCCGCGCGATCACCCTTCCGTAAGGGTCGATCACGCCGGAGATGCCGGTCTGGGCCGCGCGCACCACCGGCAGACCCTGCTCGACCGCGCGCGCGATCGCGCTGGCGAAGTGCTGATAGGGCCCGCTCGTGATGCCGTACCAGGCGTCGTTGGTCAGGTTGACGATCCAGGCCGGACGGTCGGCCGGGTCGATCACCTGGCCGGGAAAGATGATCTCGTAGCAGATCAGCGGGCTGACCGGCGGCAGGCCCGGCAGATGCAGCGTGCGCGGGCCCGGCCCGGCGCTGAACCCGCCACCGCCGCCCGGCGCGAGCGCCGCGAGCGGCAGGATGTGGCTGAGCGGCACGTACTCGCCGAACGGCACCAGATGGAACTTGTCGTAGCTGCCGCGCACCGTGTCGGCGTGGTCGAGCGCGATCATGCCGTTCCAGTACGCGGTGCCGCCGTCGGGCGTGCGCGTGGCGCGCGGGGTGCCGGTCAGCAGCAGCGCGTCGGGCGGCAGCATCGCGGCGGCCGCGGCACGCGCCTCGGGCGAGCGCTCGAACAGGAACGGCGTCGCCGCCTCGGGCCAGATGATCGCGGTCGGCGGATGCTCGGACGGGGTTGCGCTGAGCGACAGCAGCCGGCGGAAGATCGCGATCCGCTCGTTGTCGCGCCACTTGAGCGACTGCTCGATGTCGGGCTGCACCAGGCGCAGGCGCACGCCCGGGACCACGGCGTCGGACGCGCCCGGAGACGGCGCGGCGGCGAGGCGCAGCGCGCCCAGCGCCGCGAGCGCCGCGAGCGCCGCCAGCCCGACGCCCAGCATCGGCACGGCGCGGCGCGGCGTGTGCCACCCGCCGGCGACCCCGGGATCCGCCGGCACGGCGAGCAGCGCGGGCAGCGCCGCCAGCACGACCGTCACCCAGCTCAGGCCGTACATGCCGATCACCGAAACGGCCTGGAGGACCGGGCCGACCACGGTCCACGCCGAGCCGACCAGGTTCCAGGGAAAGCCGGTGAGCACGTGACCCCGCGCGAACTCGGCGGCGGTCCACGCGGTCGCCAGCATCAGGGGGCGGCCGAGCCCGCGGGCGCCGGCGATCCAGCACGCCGCGGTGACCGCGCCGCTGAACAGCCCGAAGAACGCCGGCACGCCGAGCACGGCGAACGGCAGCAGCCACCAGAACCGCGCGATGTCGACGAACAGCGCGGCGGCGATCCAGTAGAGCCCGGCGGTGAAGAAGCCGAGCCCGAACCACCAGCCGATCCAGAAGGCGCTGCGCAGGCGCGGCGCGCCGTCGACCAGCCAGACGAGACCGGTGAACGCCAGCGCGAGCAGCGGCACGGCGTCGACCGGCGGCAGCGCCCCCGCACCAGCGGCGCCGAGCAGCACGGCCGCCGCCGCGCGCCGCCACCCGGCGAGACCGGCCAACCGCATCGCACAGCGCACCACGACGCCGGACCGGCCCGGGTTTGCAGCGGCGCGGTCGAGCGCGACCGACATGACGGCGCCCCTCGCGGTCCCGGGTCAGCCGTGCGCCGGCGGCACCGGCGGCAGGTTGCGCAACCGGAGCCGCGCAACCCGGCGGGCGTCGCCGGCGAGCACCTCGAACTCGACGCCCGACGGATGATGGATCACCTCGCCGGTGCCCGGCACGCGTCCGGCGAGCGTGGTCACGAGACCGGCGAGCGTGTCGACCTCGTCCTGCTCGTCGTCGGAAAGGATCGGACCGACCGCGCGCTCGAGCTCCTCGATCGACGTGCCGGCGTCGGCCAGGATGGTGCCGTCGGGCCGCCGCTCGAACGACGGCGCCGTCACGTCGTCGTGCTCGTCCTCGATCTCGCCGACGATCTCCTCGACGACGTCCTCGATGGTCACGAGGCCGTCGATGCCGCCGTACTCGTCGACCACCAGCGCCAGATGGGTGCGCTTCGCGCGCATCTGCAGCAGCAGATCGAGCGTGCGCATCGAGGGCGGCACGAACAGGACCTTGCGCAGCAGCTTCTCGAGCTTGACCGGCGCCACGCCGTTCGCGGCGGCGAACACGTCCTTGATGTGGACCATGCCGTGCACGTCGTCGAGCGTCTCGCGGTACACCGGCAGGCGCGAGTGCGCCTTGTCGGTCATCAGCCTGACGAGATCGTCGAACGACGTGCCGATCTCGACCGCGACGATGTGGGCGCGCGGCACCATGACGTCGTGCGCCGTGGTGTCGCGCAGGCGCAGGATGTTCTTGAGCAGCACGCGCTCGTCGGCGTCGATCGGCGCCTCGGGCTCTTCGCGATCCTCGATCAGCTCCTCGATCGTCTCGCGCAGCGACTCGCCGTTGCGCGCGCGGAACAGCGAGCGCAGGCGCCCGAACAGGCGCGGTCCGCGCGCGCTCTCGCCGTCGTCGCGCGCCGGTGCGTCATGATGATCGGGGCCGCCGTTGCGCGCCGTCCCGTCGGGTCTACTGCCAGAGCCTTCGCTCATCTCAGGCCACCCGCGCGAGCGGTCGCGCGCCGCGCCGGGCCGGTGCCCGCCGATAGGGATCCGGCCAGCCGAGCCCCGCCAGGATGGCGACCTCGGCGGCCTCCATGTCGGCCGCCTCGGCCGCCGTCTCGTGATCGAAGCCGAGCAGATGGAGCACGCCGTGCACCACCAGATGGCTGAGATGCGCGCCGATCGGCTTGCCCTGGGTGCGCGCCTCGGCCGCGACCGTCTCGTAGGCCAGCACGACGTCGCCGAGCTGGCGCGGCGGCGCGCCCGGCACGTCGAGCGCGAAGCCGTCGCCGACGCCGTCGGCCGGGAAGGCGAGCACGTTGGTCGGCCGGTCGATGCCGCGCCAGGTGCGATTGAGCGATCGCAGCCGGGCGTCGTCGGCCAGCACCAGGCCGAGCTCCGCGGCACGCAGGCCGCGCGCCTGGCGCTTGAGCGCGGCGCGGGCCGCCCGGCGGACGAGCGACGCGACGCTTTCGACCGCGCGCCAACGCGGGTCGTCGAGCAGGAGATCGATGTGAAGGGCGGGCTTCATGGGAAGCTGAGTGCCGTAAACCAGCCTAGACGGAGTAGGACGGACTCCGCAACGCCCACCGGGTGTTGCGAAAATCTTCCTTCGATCACCCTTTGTTCGGGTGCGCGGCGTTGGCGTCGAGCCGGTTCTCGAAACTGTTGTAGGCGCGCACGATCCGCGTGACCAGGGGGTGGCGCACCACGTCGGCCTCCGTGAAGGTGACCACGGTCGCGCCCTGGACGTTGGCCAGCGTATCGAGCGCGTCGCGCAGGCCCGAGCGCGCGCCGAGCGGCAGGTCGACCTGGCTGAGATCGCCGGTGACCGCCATGCGGCTGTTCTCGCCCATGCGGGTCAGGAACATCTTCATCTGGGTCGGCGTGGTGTTCTGCGCCTCGTCGAGAATGATGTAGGCGTTGGCCAGCGTGCGGCCGCGCATGAAGGCGAGCGGCGCGATCTCGATCTCGCCGGTGCCCAGGCGCTTCACCACCTGATCGGCCGGCAGCATGTCGTAGAGCGCGTCGTAGAGCGGCCTCAGATAGGGATCGATCTTCTCGCGCAGATCGCCCGGCAGGAACCCGAGCCGCTCGCCCGCCTCGACCGCCGGGCGCGACAGGATGATGCGATTGACGCGGCCCGCGAGCAGCATCGACACCGCGACCGCGACCGCGAGATAGGTCTTGCCGGTGCCGGCGGGTCCGACGCCGAACACCAGCTCGTGATCGCGCAGCGACTGCAGATAGACGAGCTGGGTCGGCGAGCGCGCCTCGACCGTGCGGCGGCGCGTGCGCACCGAGAGATCGTCGCCGATCGGCGCCACGCCGTCCTCGCCCGCGCCGTTGCCCGGGTGATCGACCATGCGGACCGCGGCGTCGACCTCGCCCATGTCGACCGGCTTGCCCTTGCGCACGCGGCGATGAAGGTTGAGGAGCGCGTCCTTGGCCGCTCCGGCCTGACCGGCCGGTCCCGAGATCGCGATCAGATTGCCGCGCGACGTGATCGACACGCCGAGCAGCTGCTCGATACGCGCGAGATGCCGGTCGTGCTCGCCGAACAACGCGGGCAGCAGCGTGTTGTCGTCGAACTCCAGATAGACCGGCTCGGCCCGGTTCTCGGCCCGGTTCGCCGTTGCCGCCCTCAAGCCGAAACCCTCGCGTCGTAATCCGTCATACCGTCTCCTTCCGTGATCAGCATGCCGACCAGACTGTTGGTGTTGAGGCTCGCGATGCGCACGTCGCGGACCTGCCCGATGATCCGGGTCGGCGCCGCGACGACGACCGCCTGAAGGTAGGGGCTGCGCCCGGCCGCCTGGCCCGGGCGGCGGCCCGGCTTGTCGAACAGCACCGGCAAGGTCCGTCCGACGCACGCCCGATTGAAATGGGTCTGCTGCGCGTGCAGCCGTTCCTGCAACGCGGCGAGCCGCGCCTCCTTGACCGGCTCGGGCACCTGGTCGTCGGCGCGCGCGGCAGGCGTGCCGGGACGCGGGCTGTACTTGAAGGCGAACGCCTGCGCGAAGCCGACCGCATCGATCAGCCGCAGGGTGTCGGCGAAGTCCGCGTCGGTCTCGCCCGGATAGCCGACGATGAAATCGGACGACAATGCGAGATCGGCGCGCGCCGCGCGCAGCCGGTCGACCAGGCGCCGGTAGAAGGCGACGTCGTGGCGCCGGTTCATCGCCGCGAGGATGCGGTCGGAGCCCGACTGCACGGGCAGATGCAGGAACGGCATCAACCGTTCGACGTCGCGATGGGCGGCGATCAGCGCCTCGTCGACGTCGCGCGGATGCGACGTGGTGTAGCGGATGCGCACGAGCTCGGGAATCTCGGCGAGCCGGCGCGCCAGACGACCGAGCCCCCACGACGCGCCGTCGGGGCCGGCACCGTGATAGGCGTTGACGTTCTGGCCGAGCAAGGTGAGCTCGCGCGCGCCGCGCGCGACCAGCCGGGTCGCCTCGGCGACCACGTCGGCGACCGGGCGCGAGTATTCCGCGCCGCGCGTGTAGGGCACGACGCAGAAGCTGCAGAAGCGGTCGCAGCCTTCCTGCACCGACAGGAAGGCGCTGACGCCGGGCGCCTGCGCGCTCTCGGGCAGGAAGTCGAATTTCGGCTCGGCGGGAAACTCGGTGTCCTGCACGGCGCGCCGCCGGCCCGCCGCGGCCGCCTGGTCCACCTCGGCGAGCAGCGCCGGCAGCCGGTGCAAGGTCTGCGGCCCGATCACGATGTCGACCCACGGCGCGCGCGCCAGGATCTCGTCGCCTTCGGCCTGGGCCACGCAGCCGGCGACCGCGATCACCATCGCGTCGCCGTCGGCCTGGCGCGCCACCTTCACGCGGCGCAGCCGACCGAGATCGGAGAACAGCTTCTCGGTCGCCTTCTCGCGCACATGACAGGTGTTGAGAACGACGACGCTCGCCGATTCCGGGGCGTCGGTTTCTGTAAAGCCGAGCGGCGCCAAGACGTCCGCCATGCGGGCGGAGTCATAGACGTTCATCTGGCAGCCGTATGTCTTGATGAAGAGCTTTTTCGTCACGAGGCCACTATGACTCGGCAAGTGGCCATAGTATGGGGATTGCCGGAACGAAAATCAGCGTTCACTTCTGAAATCTATCACTTCGCGACGATTGTTTCAAGATTACGCGGTTCCGTAACACTTCAACCCCAACAGCTAGTGGGCCCCCGCCATCGCGGGGTCCGCGTCAGCCGGTTGATCGTCGGCGTCCGGATCGCCCGCGGCGCCGGCGCCGGCCGTCTCGCCGCCGACCGTGCGGCCCGACAGCAGCTCCGCCACGCCGCGCGCCACCGCCTCGTGGGCGGCGCGCGCCAGCGCCTTGCGCGAGCCGCACGCGGCGATGCTCAGCGGCGGATGGAAATGCACGCCGGCCGTCATGGTGCCGAGCCCGGCCATGCGCCACAGGTGGCTCGCGAGGACCATGTCGCCGTACCAGGCGAAGAACGGCCGGAAGGCGCGCCCGATCGGCAGGCCGTCGAGCCGGAGATACGCAAGCGACACCGGCTGCACCGTCACGGGATGTCCGCCGACCTCGGTGTCGGCGACCGCCAGCAGGCTGCTCTTGAAGCGCAGCGTGCGGTTGCCGTCGCTGCTGGTGCCCTCGGGAAACAGCACGAGGTTGTCGCCGGCCGCCAGACGCCGCCGCATCTCGTCGTTCTGGTTCAACGTCGAGGCGCGCTGGCGATCGACGAACACCGTGCGCTGCAAGCGGGCGAGCCAGCCGAACAGCGGCCAACGCGCGACCTCCGCCTTGGCGACGAACGAGCCGCCGATCAGCGAGCCCAGCACCGTGATGTCGAGGTACGACTGGTGGTTCGACACGAAGAGCGTCGGATGGCGGCTCGACGGCGTGCCCGTCACGACGACGCGCACGCCGAAGATGCGCCGGCACAGATCGTGATAGGCACGCGGCAAGCGCGTGCCCAGCCGCGAGCCGAGCAGCACGAACAACGCCTGGACCGGCATCAAGACCAGCGTCAGCGCCGCATAGAGCGCGAGCCGGCCGCCTGCCTGCAGCGCCGAATGCGGGATCACGCGGCGCCGGACTCCCGCGCGCTGCGCGCGTAATGCTGGGCGTACTTGTCGGTCACCAGATCGGTCTTGACGATGACGCACACGTCGGTGGTGTTGAACTGGTCATCGATCACCGCGCCGTCGCCGACGAACCCGCCGAGGCGCAGATAGCCCTTGATCAGCGGCGGCAGCCCGACCATCGCCGCGCGCGGATCGATGTCCGCCGGCGCGAGCAGCGCCATCTCGACGCGGCGCTCGGGCAGCGCGGTGGGCCTGAGCGCGGCCGGCGCGAGGTGATGGTAGTAGAGGTACGACAGCGGCAGCGCGAGCGCGCGCGGGTCGGTGCCCGGCAGGCTGGCGCAGCCGAACATCAGCGCGATCTCGTGCTGGAACACGTAAGCCGCGATGCCGCGCCACAAGAGCTGCATGGTCGGCCGGGTCCGATAGCGCTGATCGACGCAGCTGCGGCCGAGCTCGAGGACGTTGCCCGGATACTCGACGATCTTGGTGATGTCGTACTCGCCCGCCGAGTAGAACGAGCCGTGCCGCTCGGCGGCGGGCCGCCGGATCAGCCGGTAGGTCGCGATCACGGCGGCGGCGCCCGGATCGAGCGCGTGATCGAGCACCAGGAGGTGGTCGCACAACGCGTCGAAATCGTCGAAGTCGCGATGCAGCGCCGCCGCCTCGGGCGACGGCCGCGCCGCCATCTCCTCGTAGAACACGCGATAGCGCAGCGCCTGCGCGGCCTCGACCTCGGCGTCGTTCACCGCGAGGCGCACCTCGAGGTTGCCGAGCCTGAGATCGCCCTCGAGCTGCTCGACGTCGTGGCGCGCCACGGTCGCCGGATGCGCCGGCCCCGCCAGGCCGGACTTGATCGCGCCCTCGTCGGGAGTGCCGCGCGTCACTCTCGGTCCGTCGCGCCCGGTTTGCGCAGCGGCACGGCGTAGAGTTCCAGCCGGTGGCCGACCAGGCGATAGCCGAGCTTCTCGGCGACGCCGCGCTGCAGCGCCTCGATCTCCTCCTCGCGAAATTCGATCACGCGCCCGCTTTCGACGTCGATCAGATGATCGTGATGCTCCTCGGGGCTCTCCTCATAGCGCGAGCGGCCGTCGCCGAAGTCGTGGCGCTCGAGGATGCTCGCCTCCTCGAACAGCCGCACGGTGCGGTAGACGGTCGCGATGCTGATGCGCGGATCGAGCGCGGTGGCGCGCCGATAGACCTGCTCGACGTCGGGATGATCGTGCGCGTCGGACAGCACGCGTGCGATGGTCCGTCGCTGATCGGTCATCTTCAGGCCCTTCTCCAAGCACAGCAGCTCGAGACGGGACGGAGCGGTTTCAGTCGTCACCAGCCGCCACCTCCTGGTGGCCCCTTATAGCCCAAAGCCCGAGGGCGTCATACACCGTTGGACCGGTGTAAAACTCCCGCGGCAAATCCTCATCCTGCGTCGGCCGGACGCAGCCTATTCGGCCGCGCGGCGGCGGCGGGCGCGCGTGCCGAGCCCGATTTCCTTGGCGAGCCGCGAGCGCTGGCTGGCGTAATTGGGCGCCACCATCGGATAGTCGGGCGGCAGATCCCAGCGCTCGCGATACTCCTCGGGCGTCATGTTGAAGGCGGTCTTGAGATGCCGCTTGAGCATCTTCAGCTTCTTGCCGTCCTCCAGACACACGATGTAGTCGGGCAGCACGGAGCGCTTGATCGGCACGGCGGGCTGCGGCCGCTCGGGCGCGATCTCGGCCGCGCCGCCGACATTGGCCAGCGCGGCGTGAACTTGGCGGATCAGTCCCGGCAGGTCATTGACCGCGACCGTGTTGTTGGCCACGTAAGCGGCGACGATTTGCGTGGTGAGCGCCGGAAGCTCCTTGGCGGAAGCCGCGTCGGCCATAGTCAATCTTCCTTCCCGCGAAGCGTCGGACAAATATATAAGCCCCTAGATATCCGGCTGCAATCGTCCGAATGAAAGAGAATATTCCCTCAGCGCAACAAGAACCGCCCGCCGAGCACTATCTCGATGTGACTGGCGAGGTCTGCCCCATGACCTTCGTCCGCACGAAACTGTTGATCGAAAAGATGTCGAGCGGCGAGACGGCCGTCGTTTGCTTGAATTCCGGGGAGCCGCTGGAGAACGTCCCTCGCGCGGTGCGCGAGCACGGGCACAGCGTGCTCGCCCTGACGCCGGTCGATCCGGCTCGGCCCGACGGACCCCATCGGCTGCGCTTGCGCAAGAACTGAGCCCGCCCGCCCGTGGGCGGCGGCCCCTCATGCCACGAGGTCGCGCCGCATCACCACGGCGTCCTCGAAACCGCCGTCCGGGGTTCGGTAGTAGCGGTGGCGCCGGCCGATGATCCGGAAGCCCAGGCTCTCGTAGAGCGTCCGCGCGCCCTCGTTGGCCACGCCGACCTCGAGAAAAAGCGCGCGCGCGCCGGCGCCGCCGACGCGCTCGACGCACGCCGCGATCAGGCGCCGGGCAATGCCGCGGCGCTGGTGCTCGGGCACGACCCCGATCGACAGCAGCTCGGCCTCGTCGGCGGCGACCCGCGCCAGCGCGAAACCGACCGGCTGCGCGGCGCCGTTGTCGAGCTCGGTCGCCAGCAGCCCGAAGGTGCCCGGCAGCCCGACCAGGCTCGCCATGGTTGCGGTCGGCCAGCCCGGCGTGAAGCAGCGGCCGTGCAATGCGGTCAACAGCGCGACATGCGCCGGGCCCGCCGGCTCGATCACGAGCGGACGCGCGGCGCCGGCGCGACAGGGCGCGCGCGTCATGGCCGGAGCCGGCCGCCGTCCCGCGGCACGGTCGCGTCGGGCGGCCTCAGATAGACGGGCGAGGCCGGCAGGAAGCCGCCGCCGCGCGCCAGCCGGGCGCCGACCAAGGCCGCCAGCGCGGCGGCGTCGGGCGTGACCGCGACGATCGGTCGCCCGCCCAGCCGCTCGGCCGGCAGCGCGCCGACCAGCGCCACGGTGCAGGGCGGCGGCGGCAACGCGGCGGGCAGCGCGTCGAGCTCGATCGCGCGCGGCGCGCCGCACGGCGTCAGCGCCGCGTCGAACGACTGCAGGAAAGCGCCGGCGCGCCCTGAATCGATCAGCACCGCCAGCGCGACGTCACCGGCGACCGCGCCGGCCGCCCACGCCGCCGCCTCGAGGCTCGTGACGCCGTGGACCGGCACGCCGAGCGCGAGCCCGAAGCCGCGCGCGGCGGCGAGCCCGACCCGGATCCCGGTGAACGAGCCCGGCCCGACGGTGACCGCGATCGCGGCGAGCGCATCCCAGGCGAGCGCGGCGGCCGCCATCGTGTCGCGCACCACGGGCAGCAGCGCGGCGGCATGGCCGCGCTCGAGCGCGACGCGGCGCGCCGCGACCACGCCGCCGTCCCGCCAGACCGCGGCCGAGCAGCCGGGTCCGCTCGACTCGATGGCCAGCACGCTCATCGCGGTGGAACGCTCATGGGTGATGCGCGCCCGCCCCGCTACCGCCGTGCCGGCCGACTGCGATATGACTGCGGCGCATCAGCGTTGACGCCAGCGTCGGGGGAGCGCACGGCATGACCTTGGTTCGGGTCACCGAGGCGGAGTTCGACATCGAGATCCGGCTCGCCTACGCGACCGCCGACAACCTGACCGGGCGGCCGATCTACGCGCGGCCGCTGTGCTATCTGCATCGCGACGCCGCCGCCGCGCTCGGCCGCGCGGTCGAGCTGGCGCGCCGCCTCGACCTCCGGCTGCGCGTGCTCGACGCCTTCCGGCCGACCGAAGCGCAGTGGCGGCTGTGGGAATGCCGGCCCGATCCGAATTTCCTCGCCGATCCGCGCCGCGGTTCGCCGCATTCGCGCGGCGTCGCGGTCGACCTGACCGTGCTCGACCGGCACGGCGCGCCGCTCGACATGGGCTGCCCGTTCGACGAGTTCGGCCCGCGCGCCCATCACGACCATCCCGGCATGTCCGCAAACGTGCAACGCAACCGGTTCATCCTCCTCGGGCTCATGAGCGCCGCCGGCTGGGACTTTTACATGAAGGAGTGGTGGCATTATCAACTGTTCGATGCGCGCCGCTATCCGCTCTACAGCGACCGCGCGCTGGCGCAGCGGATGATGGATGACTGAGCCGCACGGTCGTGCCCGGCGCCGGCGCGCGTGGCGCGCCGCGCTCGTCCTGCTGCTGGCCTCCCTCGCGCCGCCCGCGGCGGCGGCCGATCCCGACGGCGCGCCGGCCGGCGCGTCGGCCGTGATCTTCGCCTATCGGCATTTCGGCGACGAGCCGGATCCGGCGAGCGCGATCACGGCCGAGCAGTTCGAGGCCCACCTGCGCGAGCTGCGTCGCGGCGGCTATGCGGTGCTGCCGGTGCCCGAGATCGTCGCGGCGCTGCGCGACGGCAAGCCGCTGCCGCCGCGCACCGTCGGCATCACGCTCGACGACGCGCACGCCTCGGTCTACGACATCGCCTGGCCGCGGCTGCGCGCCGCCGGGCTGCCCTTCACGCTGTTCGTCGCGAGCGAGACCATCGAGACCGGCGCCGAGGCGCGCATGACGTGGGACCAGATTCGCGAGCTCGCGGCCGCGGGCGTCACGATCGGCAACCAGACGGCCGGCTACCCGCACATGATCGGCCAGGACCGCAGCTACGTGATCGGCCAGATCATGCGCGCCCAGGAGGAGCTGCGCGCGATGCTGGGCACGACGCCGAAGCTGTTCGCCTATCCCTACGGCGAATACACCACGGCGCTGCGCGACCTGGTCGCCGGCATGGGTTTCGACGCCGCATTCGGCCTTCAGTCGGGCGTGCTCTATCCGCAAGCCGACCGCTTCGCGCTGCCGCGCTTCACCTTGAGCGACGCCTTCGGCTCGCTCGAGCGCTTCCGCCTCTCGGCCGACGCGCTGCCGCTGGTGGTGACCGACGTCTCGCCCGCCGACGGCGTGCCGGCGAACAATCCGCCCGATGTCGGCTTCACGGTCGATCCGGCGATGGGCGAGCTCGACCAGCTCGCCTGCTTCGCGTCAGGCGTCGGGCGCACCGAGCTCGAGCGCGTCGGCGCGCGACGCATCGAGCTGCGCTGGGCCGAGAAGCTGCCGTCCGGACGCACCCGCATCAACTGCACGCTGCCGACGCCGGACGGCCGCTGGCGCTGGCTCGGGCTTCAATTGTCCATTCCCTGACGCGGCCTCAGCGCCTCGAGCGGTGGCCCGTCCAGGCCGGGCCCACCGAGGTCGGATCCGTCGAGGCTGGCCTTGTCGAGCGCGGCCCGATCGAGAGCCACGCCGGCGAGCACGGGCACGGCGCCGTCGAGCGCGGCGTCGAGCATGGTCGCGTCGAGCACCGAGAGATTGTTGATGCGCATGACGTTGCGGATCGCCTCGATGTAGCGCGGGCCGCGTTCCGAGTAGCGCTGAATGAAGGCGACCAGCGCCGGACCGTCGAGCTTGTCGCCGCGCGCGCGCAGCGCGGCGCGGCGGCGGCGGAACTCGGCATAGGCGGGATGGGTGTTGAGATTGCGCGCGTAGGCGTTGACGGTCTCGAGCAGGTCGTCGAACGACTGCACGCGCGACGAGCGGCCGTGCAGGAACTCGGTCTGGCCGAACAGCGCGTTGTCCTCGCGCGCCGGGCGCGAGCGGCCCCAGCCGCTTTCCTGGGCCGCCTGCGCGAGCGCCATCGACAGCGGCACCGCATCGAGCCTGAGCAGGAGCTCGTGGGTGTCCCATCCGTCGAGTCCGGCGGCCTGCAGCGCGGCGCCGGCGGCGCGCTCGTCCGACGGCGGCACGTCGAGGCCGGCGTCGAGCTCCGGCGCCAGCGCGACGACGCGTTCGCGCTCGCGCAGGATCTGCTCGTTGACGCGCATCACGAGGGGCAGCAGCAGGCTGACGAACTCGGTCTTGAGCCCGGTCGTGCGCGGCGTCGTGGTGAGCTCCGGCAGCAGGCGCGCGAGCAGCACGGCGGGCGACGGCCGCATCGCGGGCGACAGCTCGGGCCGCGGCGGCTCGCTCGACCATGCGCGCGCGGTGGACCACGCGACCTCGTCGTGCAGCAGGTGGGCCGCCGGGCTCGGCGTCAGCCGATCGGCGCCGAGCCATGCGATGCGCCGCGGCGCCGCGGCGCGCTCGCTCACCAGAGTCGCGGTCGACGGGATCAGGCGGTCGGACAGGGCGACGGCCGCAACGACGAGCGGCGCGCGCGGCACGACGGGCGGCGCCGCCGGCGCCGGCAGCATCCGGTCGGCGGCGCGCGTCAACCCGTGCGCCGGGTCGTGCAACGCACCCGGCGGAACGGGTGATATCGCCGGCGCGACGCCGATGCGATCGGACGCGCGCGGCGCGCGCGGCGCGTCGTGGACCTCATCGGCGACGCGCGCGAGCGCGACCGGCCGCGGCGCATGCGCGAGCGCATCGACGCGCGCCGCGAACTGCGACGACGCGGCGGGCTCGCCGAGCGTCGCGACGTCGGGCGCGCGCGGCGCCGGCGCGCCGATCGGCACCTCGATCGAATAGACGGACTCGGGCGGCGCGACGACGACCGGCCGGACCACGATCCGCGCGGCGGGCGCCGCGTCCGCAATCGCGACCACGACCTCGCGCGGCGGCGCGAACCGCTCGGCCCGCTGCAACGGCGCCGGCGGCATCGGCGCGCTGCGCAGCACGAAACGCACCTCCTGGGGACGCTGCGGCGGATGCGCCGCCAGCACGACC
>DATJNS010000010.1:0-10689 GCA_035507915.1 Candidatus Sulfotelmatobacter sp. | reverse complement strand
ACGCGTGTCGCGCACGCCGCCCATCAGCGCATGCAACGTGCCGCCCGGCTCGCCGGGCTTGTCGTCGCCGGTGAAGCTCACGACCAGCGGATCGGTCGGGATGCGCTGGGCGATCGGCGGCAGGCGGCCCTCCGCGACGTCGGTGGCGAGGCTCGGGGTCTCGACCAGCGGCGGCAGCGCGCGCGCCGGCGCGATGCCGCCCGCCAGCACGCCCATCGTCAAGGCGACGAGAGCGCCCGTCAGCGCCGCCGGCCGGTGCCGCAGGTACGCGCTCACGCGACGAGCTCCGCGGCGGCGCGGACGACGTGGCCGGGCGCCAATTCGACCAGTTCGGGACGGTGGTCGCCGTCGATACGAAACGGCGCCGGCCACGCGCTCGGGTCCGACGCGCGGCCGTCGAGCAGCCGGGCGAAGTCGAGCGGATGGTCGAGGTCGGGTGCCGGCACCGCGGCCAGCAGCGCCTGGGTGTAGGGATGCGCCGGCCTGGCGAACAAGGCGGCGCGCGGCGCGACCTCGACGATGCGTCCCGCGCACATCACCGCGATGCGGTCCGCCAGATAGTCGACGACGGCGAGGTTGTGCGAGATGAACAGATAGGTCAGGCCGAGCTCGCGCTGCAGGTCGGACAGGAGATTGAGGATCTGCGCCTGGATCGAGACGTCAAGCGCCGACACCGGCTCGTCGCAGATCAGAAGCTCGGGCTTGAGCGCGAGGGCGCGCGCGATGCCGATGCGTTGGCGCTGGCCGCCGGAGAAGCTGTGCGGATAGCGCCGCATGTGGCGCGGATCGAGCCCGACCAGGCGCAACAGCTCGTTGACCGTCTCGCGCCGCTCCTCGGCGTCGCCGATCTGGTGGATCACCAGGGGCTCGGCGATCAGGTCGTAAACCGTCATGCGCGGATTGAGCGAGCTGAACGGATCCTGAAAGATGTACTGGACGCGTCGGCGATAGGCCTTGAGCGCGGGACCGGAAAGACCGAGCACGTCGATCCAGCGGTCGCCGTCGGCGAACCGGACGCTGCCGCTGTCCGGCGAGATCGCGCGCATCAGCATCTTGGTCAGCGTCGTCTTGCCGCATCCGCTCTCGCCGACCAGCCCCAGGCACTCGCCCTGGAAGACGTCGAGGTCGACGCGGTCGACCGCGCGCACCGTCACGCCGCCGCTCGACTTCAGGAGACCGGCGCCGCGGATCGCGTAGCTCTTCACCAGGTCGCGCACCTCGACCAGCGGCTTGGTCTTGTCGTACACGACCGGCGCACCCTCGCGCGCCAACAGCCGGCGCGCGTCGGCCCGCGGATAGTCGCGGATCGGCACCAGCCGCTCCCCGGGCGCGCGGTTGAAGCGCGGCACCGCGCGCAGGAGCGCCTGCAGATAGGGATGCCCCGGCCGCTCGAAGATGTCCTCGAGCGCGCCGCTCTCCACCACCTTGCCGTGGTACATCACGACCACCTGCTCGGCGACGTTGGCGACCACGCCGAGATCGTGGGTGATCATCAGCACCGCCATGCCGAGCTCGGCCTGCAAGGTCTGCAGCAGCTGCAGGATCTGCGCCTGGATCGTGACGTCGAGCGCGGTCGTCGGCTCGTCGGCGATCAGGAGCGCCGGGCGGCACACCAGCGCCATCGCGATCATGGCACGCTGGCGCAGCCCGCCCGACAGCTCGAACGGATAGGCGCGGTAGGCCTTGGCGGGGTCGGGAAAACCGACCAGCCGCAGCATGTCGAGGGTGAGCTCGCGGCCGCCGGCCGAGTCGATCTTGCGGTGCAGATGCAGCGCCTCGCCGACCTGATTGCCGACGGTATGCAGCGGCGACAGCGCCGACATCGGCTCCTGGAAGATGATCGCGATGCGCCCGCCGCGCACCGCGCGCATCGCGCTGCCGTCGGGCGGCAAGCCGACGAGGTCGACCGGGCGGGTCGGCTCGTGCGGATCGGTGAACAGGATGCTGCCGCTCGTGATCTCGCCGGGCGGCGGAACGATCCGCATGATGGCCTGCGAGACCACCGACTTTCCCGAGCCCGACTCGCCGACCAGCGCCACCGTCGAGCCGGCGGGGATCGCAAACGACACGCCATCGACGGCGCGGAGGGTACCGGCCGGCAGGTGGAAGTCGACCCGCAGGTCGGTTAGCCTCAGAACGTCAGCCATTCGCGCCTGATTGACTGGCCTGCGCGTTGCACCCTGGTCCGGGAGTATCGCAGTCAAGTGTGACATCAACAACAATACGCTTTGCCGCGGATCGGCCGACGTGCGCTTGGCAGCGTCCGCGGCCAAGCCTTACGATATAGTTAGCATTTTAGCGATCCCGGGGCGCTGCCGGACGGGCTGATGGAACCCACGCTGTTTCGGTTCATCTGGAAGTTCAGCTTGCGCCAGCAGCTCGTCATCCTGCTGCTGACCGGGCTGTCGTTCCCGGCGTTCTACTATTCGCTCGATCTCCCGAAGACCATCATCAACCAGGCGATCCAGGGCAAGAACTTCCCCAAGGACGTGTTCGGCTTCCAGTTCGGCCAGATCCACTACCTGATGGCGCTGAGCGGGATCTTCCTCGTGCTCGTGCTGATCAACGGCGGCTTCAAGTTCTACATCAACTCGTACAAGACGCGGGTCGGCGAGCGCATGGCGCGCCGCCTGCGCTACCAGCTCTACGACCGCCTGTTGCGCTTTCCGCTGACCTTTTTCAGCCGGACGGCGCCCGGCGAGGTGATCCCGATCATCACGTCGGAGATCGAGCCGCTGGGCGGCTTCATCGGCGACAGCTTCGCGGTGCCCGCGCTGCAGGGCGGCACGCTGCTCAACATCCTGCTGTTCATGTCGATCCAAGACCCGATCCTGGCGCTCGCCGCGATCGCGCTCTACCCGGTGCAGATCTACTTCATCCCGAAGCTGCAGGCCAAGGTCAACCAGCTGAGCAAGCAGCGCGTCCGCATGGTTCGCTCGATGGCGGACCGCATCAACGAGAGCGCGCTGGCGCTCCAGGAGATCCGGACGCACGGCATCGCCAAGTACCAGCTCGCCGAGTTCTCCAAGCGGATGGCGCTGAACTACAGCCTGCGCGTGGAGATCAGCCAGAAGAAGTTCTTCATCAAGTTCCTGAACAACTTCATCGCCCAGCTGACGCCGTTCTTCTTCTATGCGATCGGCGGCTATCTCGTGATCCGCGGCACCTTGTCGTTCGGCGCGCTGGTCGCGGTGCTCGCCGCCTACAAGGATCTCGCCTCGCCGTGGCGCGAGCTGCTCGACTACTACCAGTCGCTGCAGGACACCGAGATCAAGTACGAGCAGATCATCGAGCAGTTCGGGCCGCCCGGCATGATCTCGGCGGAGCGCCAGCACGGCGCGCTCGAGGACGGCCAGAAGATCGACGGCGAGCTCGCCGCGTCATCGATCTCGTGGATCAACGACAACGGGATCAAGGCGGTCGACTCCGTCTCGCTGGCGCTCAAGCCGGGCGAGCACGTCGCGATCGTCGGCCCCGACACCGGCGGCAAGCACGAGATCGACCTGCTGCTGAGCGGCCTCGCCGACCCGTCGAGCGGCCGCATCACCCTGGGCGGCGTCGACCTCGCGAGCCTGCCGCGCGGGGCCGTGGCGCGCCGCATCGGCTACGTCTCCCAGAACACCCAGCTGTTCGCCGGCAGCTTCTTCGACAATCTGGTCATCGGCCTGCAGGTCCGGCCCAATCCGCTCGACCCGGCGGATCGCGCCGCGATGACGCGGCGCAAGGCCGAGATCTTCGAGTCCGAGCTGACCGGCAATTCGATCGACGATTACGACGCCGACTGGATCGACTACGAGACCGCGGGCGCCGGAACGCGCGAACAGCTCCGCGACCGCATCCTCGAATGCCTGAGGATGACCGAGCTGCTCGACGACCTGCGCGAGCTCGGCCTGCGGGGCCAGATCGACCCGCAGAAACAGCCCGAGATCGCCGAGATGATGCTCAAGGCGCGCGCCGCGCTGCGCGACCAGCTGAGCGCGCCCGAGCTGCGCGGCTACTTCGAGATGTTCGACGCGAACCGGTTCAACGACCAGGCGTCGATCGCCGAGAACGTGCTGTTCGGCACGCCGGTGGGGACCGAGTTCAACGTCGAGCGGCTGGCCGAGCACCCGTATGTCCAACGGGTGATCGAGACACTGCGCTTGACCGACCGCTGGACCGAGGTCGGCATCCAGATCGCCAGCCAGATGGTCGAGATCTTCAAGGACCTGCCGCCCGGGCACGAGCTGTTCCAGCGCTACAGCTTCATCGAGGCCGGCGAGCTGCCGGAGTTCTCCGCCGCGCTCACCCGCGCCCATCGCCAAGGGAGCGCCGACATGCGCCCGGAGGAGCGCGCGCAGTTCCTGTCCCTGGTCTTCCGCGTCGTCCCGGCGCGGCACCGCTTCGACGTCGTCGACGAGACGCTGCGCAACGAGGCGCTGCAGGCGCGTCAGCTGTTCGCCAAGGACCTGCCGAAGGACCTCGCGGCGCACGTCCAGTTCTTCGACGCCGCGCGTTACAACGAGTCCGTGTCGCTCTACGACAACATGCTGTTCGGCCGCCTGGCGCCCGGCCAGGCCCAGGCCGGCAGCCGCGCGCGCGAGAAGATCACCGACGCCCTGCAACGCGTCGGCCTCGCCGAGGGCGTCCTGGCCGCGGTGATCGACGTCGGGCTCGCCTATCAGGTCGGGGTCGGCGGCAGCCGGCTGCCGCCGGCGATGCGCCAGAAGCTGGCGATCGCCCGGTCGCTGCTCAAGCGGCCCGACATCTTGATTCTGAACGATCCCGCTTCCATCCTGGAAACTGGCGTTCAGGCCCGGCTGATCGACAAGATCCTGACGGGCGCCAACGGGCGCAGCGTGGCCTGGACCCTGCAGCGCACGTCCTTCAGCCGCCACTTCGACCGGGTCTTCGTTATGGTTGACGGCCGGATCGTCGAACAGGGTAGTTTCGAGGAGCTGAACCGGCCCAACACCTTGCTGCACAAGCAGCTGCAAGCCGATTAGGGGGCGCGTTCGGGGGATCGTCATGAGCCTGCAACAGGAAACCGAGACGCTCCGCAATATCCCGATGTTCTCCACCATCGACCCGGCGCGCCTGAAGCTGTTGAGCTTCACGAGCGAGCGCGTGTCCTACATGGTCGGGGAGGAGTTCATCAAGCAGGGCGAGGTCGGCGATTCCGCGTTCGTGATCATGAGCGGCGAGTGCGACGTCATCATCGACACGGCCGACGGCCCGGTCACCGTCAGCACGATCGGCGCCAACCAGCTGGTCGGCGAGATCGCGCTGTTGCACAGCGGCCGGCGCACGGCGACCTTGCGCGCCCGCACCCCGGTCGTCTGCCTCCTGCTGTCGAAGGACGTGTTCTTCCACCTGCTGCGGGAGTTCCCGGATTTCTCGCTGGCGGTCATGCGCGACCTCGCCGCCCGGCTGGAGCGCGTGACCGCCCAGTTCGGCGACTTCAGGCGGCACGGCGGGCAGGCCTGAGCGATCGCCGAAGTTTCTCGTAGAACTCGCGCACCGGACCCTTATGATCCGGCGTTCTATTTGATGGGAATTGAGACTGCCACGTTAGAGATCAAGGATCCAACAACTCGGGCGCCGCAGCGTGCGGAGACAAAAAATGAGCCCCAAGAGACTCCTGATTTACAGCCACGACTCGTTCGGACTGGGTCATCTCCGCCGCTGCCGGTCGATCGCGCTGTCGCTGGTGGCGCGCAACCCGAAGCTGTCGGTGATGATCATCTCGGGCCTGCCCCTGATCGCCCGCTTCGGCTTCCACCCGCAGATCCACGTCACCCTGGTGCCCGGCATCATCAAGACCGATGCCGGCGAGTACCGTGCCCTGTCGACCGAGCACGACATCCACGACGCGATCGCACAGCGCTCGCGCATCATCCTCGAGACCGCGCAGTCGTTCGAGCCCGACCTGCTGCTGGTCGACAAGGAGCCGCTCGGCGTGCGCGGCGAGGTGCAGGCGGCGCTCGAATGGGCCAAGCGGCGCGGCGTGCCGATGGTCCTCGGCTTGCGCGACGTCATGGACGAGCCGGCGCTGCTCGCCCGCGAGTGGGCGCGCAAGAACGCGGTCGCGGCAATCGAGGACTATTATGACGAGGTCTGGGTCTACGGCCTGCCCGAGATCTACGACCCGCTGCTCGGCATCGAGCTCACGCCGGCGGCGCGCGAACGCATCGTGTTCACCAGCTATCTCAAGCGGTCCGACGACGACGGCGCGCCGGACGGCATGCTCGCCGAGCCGCTCGAGCAGCCCTTCCTCCTGGTCACGCCCGGCGGCGGCGGCGACGGCGAGCGGTTGGTCGACTGGGTCCTGCGCGCGGTCGAGCACGATCCGGCGATCCCGCACCGTATCCTGATCGTCAACGGACCGTTCATGAACGCCGAGCGGCGCGCCGGCTTCGAGGCGCGCGCCGAGCGCCTCCCCCAGGTCCGCATGACGGATTTCGTGCCCGGCATGGAGCGCCTGATGGCGTCGGCCGCCGGCGTCGTCGCGATGGGCGGCTACAACACGTTCTGCGAGATCCTGTCGTTCGACAAACCGGCACTGATCGTGCCGCGCACCACGCCCCGGCTCGAGCAGTTCATCCGCACCTCGCGCGCGCAGGAGCTCGGGCTCGTCTCGATGCTGGTCGACGACCTCGACGGCGCGACCGCACCGATGGCGACCGCGCTACGCAAGCTGCCGTGGCTCAAGCGCCCGTCGAGCGTGTCGATCCCGGGCCTCTTGGCCGGCCACGAGACGATCGCCAAGCGCGCCGACTTCTGGTTCAACCGCATCGGCGCCGGGTCGATGACCGGCGACGCCGCCGCCGACCGCACGGTCGGACTGCGCGCCCTCGAGTGAGCGTCGCCGACCTCCCAACGGCCGCGTCGGGCGGTCCCGCGTGGCCCGCGACGCCGGGTACGACCGCGTTCGTGCTCAAGGGCTACCCGCGGTTGTCGGAGACCTTCATCGCCCAGGAGATCCGCGCGCTCGAGCAGCGCGGCCTGCGCATCCTGATCGTGGCGATGCGCCGGCCGACCGATCGCGCGACCCACCCGATCCATGACGAGATCGCAGCGCCGGTCGTCTATCTGCCCGAGTACCTGCATCGCGCGCCGCGCCAAGTGTTCGCCGCGTGGCGCGCCGTGCGCCGGCGGCCGGGCTATCGCGCCGCGCTGCGCGCCTGGTGGCGCGACCTCCGGCGCGACCGCTCGCGCAACCGGATGCGGCGCTTCGGCCAAGCGCTCGTGCTCGCGCACCGGCTGCCGACGACGATCGGCTGGCTGCACGCACACTTCCTCCACACGCCGGCCTCGGTCACGCGCTACGCCAGCCTGATCACCGGCCTGCCCTGGTCGGTCTCGGCGCACGCCAAGGACATCTGGACCACGCCCGACTGGGAGAAGGCCGAGAAGCTCGCCGCGTGCCGTTGGCTGGTCACCTGCACGGAGGCCGGCGCCACGCATCTGCGCGCGCTCGCCGACGACCCCGGGCGCGTCGCGCTCGCCTATCACGGTCTCGACCTCGAGCGCTTCGGGAGCGCCGCCACCGTCGCGCGGCCGCGCCGCACGGGCGCCGATCCGCGCGATCCCGCGATCATCCTGTCGGTCGGCCGGCTGGTCGACAAGAAGGGCTATCCGGATCTGCTCGACGCACTGGCGCTCTTGCCGGCGCCGCTCAATTGGCGGCTCGTGCACATCGGCGCGGGCCCGGAGCGCAGGCAACTCGCCCACCGGGCCGAGGCGCTCGGCATCGCCGATCGCATCGACTGGCTGGGCGCCCAGGCGCACGACACCGTGATCCGGCACTATCGCGCCGCCGATCTGTTCGTGCTGGCGAGCCGGATCGCGCCCGACGGCGACCGCGACGGCCTGCCCAACGTCCTAATGGAGGCGCAGAGCCAGGGCTTGGCGTGCGTCGCCACCGCGGTCTCGGCGATCCCCGAGCTGATCCGTCCGGACGAGACCGGGCTGCTGGTGCCGCCGCGCGACCCGCCGGCGCTCGCGGCCGCCCTCGAGCGGCTGATCGTCGATCCCGAGCTGCGCGCGCGGCTGGGCGGCGCCGGGCATCAGCGCCTGCTGCGCGGTTTCAGTCACGTGCACGGCATCGACCGGCTCGCCGCGCTGTTCGGCCTCCCAAGCGAACAACAGGAAGCATGCGTATCGCGTTCTATGCACCGCTGAAGTCGCCCGAGCATCCGGTGCCGTCGGGCGACCGGCGCATGGGACGGCTGCTGATCGAGGCGCTGCACCTCGCGCGCCACGAAGTCGAGCTCGCGTGCAACTTCTCCAGCCGCGACGGCTCGGGCGACCTCGCGCATCAGCAGCAGGTCAAGGACCGCGCGAGCATGCTCGCCCAGCGCCTGGTCCAGAGCTATCGCACCCGCCCGGCGGCCCAGCGGCCCCAGGTCTGGCTGACCTACCACCTCTACCACAAGGCGCCCGACTGGATCGGACCGGTGGTCGCGCAGGCGCTCGCCATCCCCTACGTCGTCGTCGAGGCCTCGGTCGCCGACAAGCGCAAGGGCGGCCCGTGGGATCTCGGCTACCGCGCCACCATCGAGGCGCTCAAGCGCGCGCGCCTGGTGATCGGCATCAACGGCGCCGACCGCGCGGGCGTGCTGCCCCACCTGTCCGACCCGACCCGGCTGGTCGCGCTGCCGCCGTTCGTCGACCGCACGCCGTTCGAGAAGGCGGCCGACAATCGCGACGCCTGCCGGCGCAGCCTGTCGACGCGCTACCGCCTGTCGACGCGCTGGCCCTGGCTGCTCGCGGTCGGCATGCTGCGCTTCGGCGCCAAGCTCGAGTCCTACCGTCTGCTCGCCACGGCGCTCGCCAAGGTCGACGCCGCGCCGCACATCCTGGTCATCGTCGGCGACGGCCCGGCGCGCGCCGAGGTTCGCCAGCTGTTCGAGCCGTTCGGCGAGCAGGTCATGCTGGTCGGCCAGGAGCCCGAGGCCCAGATCGCCGCGTGGTGCGCCGCCGCCGACCTGATGGTCTGGCCGGCGATCGACGAGGCCTACGGCATGGCGTTGCTCGAGGCCCAGGCGACCGGACTGCCCGTGGTCGCCGGCGCGAGCGGCGGCGTGCCCGAGATCGTCCGCCACGAGGTCACCGGCCTGACGCCACCGCCGGGCGACGCCGACGCGTTCGCCGCCGCGATCAACGTGCTGCTCGGCGATTCCGACAAGCGCGCGGACTACGGCATCGCGGCGCGCGAGATCTGCGCCAAGGAGCACGACCTCTTCATCGCGGCGCGCCGGCTGGACACGATGCTGGCCGGGTTGTGACCCCGGCCGGCCGCCGGTCGCTTTCGCGCCCGTCCCTCGGCCCGCCATGACGCTCGCGTTCTACGTCCAGCACCTGCTTGGGATCGGCCATCTGCGCCGCGCCGAGCTGCTGGCGCGCGCGCTGGCCGCGCACGGCTTCGACGTGGTCGTGCTGTCGGGCGGCCTGCCGGTCGTCGGGGAGGATTGGGGGGCAGCCCGCATCGTGCGCCTGCCGCCGGCGCGCGCGGCCGGCGTCGACTTCAAGACCCTGGTCGACGCGCACGACCGGCCGATCGACGACGCCTGGCGCGCCGCGCGGCGCGACGCCTTGCTCGACGCGGTCGCCGCCGCGCGACCGGCCGTGCTGCTGCTCGAGGGTTTCCCGTTCGCGCGTCGCCAGTTCCGCTTCGAGCTCGTGCCGCTGCTCGATCGCCTCGCGGCGCAGCCTGCACGCCCGCTGGTCGTCAGCTCGATCCGCGACATCCTGGTGGCGAAGCCCGATCCCGCGCGCGTCGCCGAGGTCGTCGCCACCATCGAGCGCTCGATCGATCGCGTGCTGGTGCACGGCGATCCGAGCCTGATCCGCCTCGACGCGACCTTCCCGGGCGCGGCCGCGATCGCCGACAGGCTGCGCTACACGGGCTTCGTCGCGGCGCCCGCGCCACCGCCGGTCGAGCCCGCCGCGGCGCGCGAGACGGTCGTCGTCTCGGTGGGCGGCGGCGCCGTCGGCGCCGAGCTGCTGCTGGCGGCGTGCCGCGCGCGCGCGCTCAGCCGGGCGCGTGATTGCCCCTGGCTGCTGCTGACCGGCCCGATGATGCCCGAGCCGCGGGTCGCGGCGATCCGCGCCGCGGCGCCGGCGGGCGTCACGGTGGAACGCCACCGCGACGATTTTCGCCGGCTGCTCGGCGGCGCGGTTCTGTCGATCTCGCAAGCGGGCTACAACACCGTGCTCGACCTCCTGCAAGCCGGGCCCCGCATGGTGCTGGTGCCGTTCGCGGCCGCCGGCGAGACCGAGCAGGCGCTGCGCGCCCGGCTGCTCGCAGACACTGGGCGCGCGGTCGTGATCGACGAAGCGAGCTTGACACCCGACCGGCTGGCGGCCGCGGTCGACCGCGCGCTCGCCGCCCCGCCCCCGCCGCCAATGGCGATCAATTGCGACGGCGCCGCAGCGAGCGCGCGCGCGATCCGCGGCTGGCTCGCAGAACGCGCGACATGAGCGGCGCCGCGCTCGACGACCCGTGGAACGCGCTCGAGCGCGAGTTCGCGCAGTGGGCGGCCGCCGGACGCACGGCGACCCTATGGTGGCGCGACGACGACGCGGTCGCGCCGAGCGCCGCGCTCGACCGCCTGCTGACGCTCGGCGCCGGGCGCGCGCCAGTCGCGCTCGCGGTCGTGCCGGAGCCGGCCGGCGAGCCGCTGGCGCGCCGCCTCGCGACCGCGC
>DATJNS010000009.1:0-5750 GCA_035507915.1 Candidatus Sulfotelmatobacter sp. | reverse complement strand
ACGGCAAGACCGAGCTGCGCATCGTCGGCGACGACGTGTATCTGACGCTCGGCCCCGACGCCGACCTCGACGCGATCACGGCGCAGATCAAGGACGCGCTCGCGCATCCGAGTTCATCTCCCCGCTAGAATTGGTGGCGGCATGCGCGGGGCAGCGCGCGACGCGCGGGTAGTGTCCTAATTTCGGCAATGACGATTTAGCTCAGTACCCGCCAGGGGGCTTGAGACCGCTCAAGAAGGTTCTGAATCCGAACGACGAGGGGGAGCCGTAGGAGGCGGGTTAGCCGATTGCCGGTCTAGGTCCTGCGCCTCTCGTTCCAGATCGGCGGCGGCGGCGAGCAACGTGTCGCGAGCCTCACCGTAGTGATATCGCGCCATGCTTCTCAGCCGTGCGGCGCGCGCGCGTAAGCTGGACTGATTGTCCGGCATAGGCGTAGGCCCCTGATAACGCGACCGTCGTTGCCCGGTAGCCCCTAACAGAACGAAGGAATACCAGCTAAGATCCCCTGTAGACAGGTAATCATAGATCGGCCATAGACCATACTCCGCCACGGCCACCTTTCCGGACAGCAAACCTGAGCCCAGCAGCCGCGCGTGGTGGGCTGCTCAACGATGTCCCCGCGAAAGTGAAGGCGCTTCTCCGGCTTTCCATAAGCGCACTGCGCGCCACGACCGACGCGCGGGCGTAATTGACGGGCCAGCCAAGCCGTCGATACCGTGCCGCGCCGTCCGCGTGGGCCGCGGCGGCGCTCTTCCGCGAGGCCTGACGATGGCGCGGTTCCTGCTGAAGCACCTGCTGTTCCTCGTCGTCACCCTGGCGGTCGTGTCGCTGATCGTCTTCCTGTTGACCGAGCTCACGCCGGGCGACGTCGCGCGCAAGATCCTCGGTCCCTACGCGACCCCGGAGCAGGTCGCGCACCTGACCCGGCGCCTGGGCCTCGATCGCCCGGTGCTCGTGCGCTACGGCGACTTCGTCGCGCGGCTGCTGCACGGCGATCTCGGCACCTCGACGCGCTTCAAGGCGCCGGTGAAGGACATCATCTTCGACCGCCTCGGCAACACGCTGCTGCTCGCCGCGATTGCGTTCGCCGTGATCGTGCCGCTCTCGATGCTGCTCGGCGTCCTCGCCGGCATGCGCGAGGGCTCGCGGCTCGACCGCGCGATCCTCCTGTTCGCGACGGTGACGGCCTCGGTGCCCGAATTCGCCCTGGGGGTCGCGCTGGCCAGCGTGTTCGTGGTCGCGCTCGGCTGGCTGCCCGGCACCGCGCCGCTCGACCCCGACGGACGCTGGCCGATCGCCGCGCAGCTCGCGCTGCCGGTCGCCGTGATCGTGCTGGTCGACCTCGGCTACGTCGTCTCGATGATCCGCGCCTCGATGGTCGAGGTGATGCAACGCGCCTACATCCGCACCGCGCGCCTGAAGGG
Source organism: Candidatus Sulfotelmatobacter sp. (assembly GCA_035507915.1). GTDB lineage: Bacteria > Pseudomonadota > Alphaproteobacteria > Elsterales > Elsteraceae > JACQAI01. The sequence goes on along the minus strand of DATJNS010000009.1, from coordinate 4,326 downwards.
CATGAGCTTCCGCGAGGTGATCCTGCGCCATGCGCTGCGCAACGCCATGATCAATCCGGTCACCGTGCTGCTGCTGCAGATCAACTATCTGGTCACCGGCGTCGTCGTGGTCGAGACCGTGTTCGCCTATCCGGGGTTCGGCCGCATGATGCTCGAGGCCGCGCTGTCGAAGGACATTGCGCTGATCGAGGCGGGCGCCCTGGTCGCCGTGTTCGTCGCCGTGCTGACCCAGATCATCGGCGATCTCGCCTACATGCTGCTCGACCCGCGCATCCGGACCTGAGCGGCGATGACGCTCGAGCAGCCGTTCGTTCCGGCCGCGGCGGCAGCGCCCGCATCGCGCGCAGCGCTCGCCGATTGGCCGGCCCGGCTCGCGGGCTCCGCGCCGGCGCTGATCGGCCTCGCCTTGATCGTCTTCTGGATCGCCGCCGCGCTGCTCGCGCCGGTCGTCGCGCCCTATCCGCCCAATGCGAGCGACTTGAGCGCGCTCGCCGACCCGACGCCGTCGGCCGCGCATTGGCTCGGCACCGACCATCTCGGCCGCGATCTGCTGTCGCGTCTGCTGTGGGGCGCGCGCACCGTGCTGGCGGTCGCGCCGATCGCGGTTCTCGGCGCGGCGGCGGTCGGCGTCGCGGCCGGTCTGCCGGCCGGCTATTTCGGCGGCGCGACCGACCTGCTGGTGAGCCGGGTCGCCGACGTCGTGCTCTCGTTCCCGGTCATCATCCTCTACATGATCATCCTCGCGATGTTCGGCGCGTCGGCGCTCAACATCGTCCTGGTCGTCAGCCTGACCAAGGCGCCGATCGTCGCCCGCATCGTGCGCGCGCTGGCGCTCGAGCTGCGCGATCGCGATTACGTCGCGGCCGCCAAGATGCGCGGCGAGTCCGCGCTCTACATCATGCTGGTCGAGATCCTGCCCAACGTGCGCGGCCCGCTGATCGTCGAGATGTGCCTGCGCCTCGGCTACACGACGATCACGATCGGCGTGCTGGGTTTCCTCGGCATCGGGCTGCCGCCGCCCAATCCCGATTGGGGCGGCATGGTCAAGGACACCTACGCCATGCTGTCGGTATGGCCCCACATGGCGCTATTCCCCTGCGCGGCGATCTCCTCGCTGGTGATCGGCTTCAACCTGCTGGCGGTCGGCTTGCGCGAGATCGGCCTGCGTGACTGAACCGGGGCCCGCGCTCGCGCTCGACGCGCTCCGCATCGCATTCGCGTTGCGCGCCGGCGAGCTCACCGTCGTGCCGGGCATCAGCCTCGCGATCGCGCCCGGCGAGGCGTACGGCCTGGTCGGCGAGTCGGGCTGCGGCAAGTCGACGATCGCGCTCGCCGTGATGCGCGCGCTCGGGCGCACCGGCCGCATCACCGGCGGCCGCATCCTGATCGAGGGCCGCGACGTCACGCTGCTCGACGAGGCCGCGCTCGACCGCATCCGTGGCAGCCGCGTCGCGATGGTCTATCAGGACCCGGCGAGCAGCCTCAATCCCGTGATGCCGGTCGGCCGCCAGCTCATGGAGGTGCCGATGCTGCATCGCGGCGCCGACCGCGCGGCGGCGCGCGCGCAGGCGCTCGCCATGCTGCGCGAGGTCGCGCTGCCCGACCCCGAGCGCCTGTTCGAGCGCTATCCGCACGAGCTGTCGGGCGGTCAGCAGCAGCGCATCGTGATCGCGATGGCGCTGATCGCCGAACCGGCGCTGCTGATCCTCGACGAGCCGACCACCGGGCTCGACGTCACCGTCGAGGCCTCGATCCTCGCGCTGGTGCGCGCGCTGCGCCGCCGGTTCGGCACCGCGATCCTGTTCATCAGCCACAATCTCGGCACGGTGGCGCAGATCTGCGACCGCGTCGGCGTGCTCTACGGCGGCGAGCTGGTCGAGGAAGGCTCGATCCGCCAGGTCTTCCGCGCGCCGCGTCATCCCTATACGCGCGCGCTGTTCGATTGCCTGCCGAACGGCGACAAGCACGCGCGACGGCTGGTCGGCATCCCCGGCCAACCGCCGGCGCTGCGCGACCGCCCGCGCGGTTGCGGCTTTGCGCCGCGCTGCGCCTTCGTCGATCCGGCACGCTGCATCGGGCAGCCGATCGCGCTGAGCGCCGCGCCGGACGATGCGACGCAGCGCGCCCGCTGCGTGCGTCAGGCCGAGTTGCCGCCACCGCATCGGGCGGACCCGGCCGTGCCGGCGCGCGAGCCCGCCGCCCCGGTGCCCGACACAACCGCGCCCGCCGTGACGGCGCGTGGGTTGACCAAAGTATTTCGCCGGCACGGGCTGTTCGGGCGGCGCGGCGCCGAGGTGATGGCGCTCGACCGTGTCGCGCTCGACGCGCCGCCCGGCCGCACGCTGGCGATCGTCGGCGAGTCGGGCAGCGGCAAGTCGACCTTCGCGCGCATCCTCGGCGGCCTCGAGACGGCGACCGATGGCAGCCTGCGCATCGACGGCGCCGAGATCGCGCAGCGTCCGGTCGAGCGACGCGCCGCGGCGTTCAAGCGCCAGCTCCAGATGGTGTTCCAGAATCCCGACGCGACGCTCAACCCGAGCCACAGCGTCGGCTATGCGATCGCGCGCGCGGTGCGACGGCTCGACGGGCTCGGCGGCGCCGCTTCGCGCCGGCGCGCGGCGGAGCTTATGGCAGCGGTGCAGCTGCCGCCTGCGCTCGCGGCGATGCGCCCGCACCAGCTGTCGGGCGGCCAGAAGCAGCGGGTGGCGATCGCGCGCGCGCTCGCCAGCGCGCCCGCCATCGTGATCGCCGACGAGCCGGTGTCGGCGCTCGATGTCTCTGTCCAGGCGAGCATCGTCAACCTGCTGGCCGGTCTGCAGGCCGAGCGCGGCGTCACCCTGCTGTTCGTCTCGCACGACCTCGCGGTGGTGCGCTTTCTCGCCGACACGGTCGCGGTCATGTATCTCGGCACGGTCGTCGAGCACGGGCGCGTCGAGGAGGTGTTCGCGCCGCCCCACCATCCCTACACGGCGGCCTTGCTGGCCGCGATGCCGTCGCTCGATCCGGATGCGCGGCCGGACACGTCCGGCGAGACACCGGCGCCGCACGACGCGGCGAGCGCGGCGCCACGATCATCGGGCTGTCCGTTCGCGCCGCGCTGTCCGCGCCACATCGGACCGGTGTGCGACACGCCGTTGCCCGAGCGGCAGCTGTCGCCGACCCACGTGGTGCGCTGCCACCTCGACGAATTCGCTCGATCCTCGGCGTAGTCGGTCCGCCGCGCCCGGCCCGGTTCTTCGCGTCGATCATTTCGACGCGCCGCAATAGGCCTCGATCCGGTAGCCGTCGGGATCGACCACGAAGGCGGCGTAGTAATTGTCGCCGTAGTCGGCACGCAGGCCGGGCGCGCCGTTGTCGCGGCCGCCGGCGCCGAGCGCCGCCTTGTGGAACGCGTCGACGCTACGCCGCGTCGGCGCGTCGAAGCAGACGTGCAACCCCGACTGGGCGTCCGCCGGCACCGGGCGTTCCGCCGCGCCGATCCACAGCACGACCGTGTCGCGCCCGTAGCCGAGCGAGCCCTCGCCTTCGCTCAGGCACGTGTAGCCGAGCGGCTTCAATGCCGCGTCGTAGAAGCGCTTGGTCCGCGCCACGTCGCGAACGCCGATCGACAGGTGATTGATCATGCCGGTCCTCCTCTGGTTCAAGACGCTAAGCCGCGCGACGGGCGAAGAACTCGACCAGCAGCGTCCAGGTCGCGCCGTGGTCGGGTGAGCGCTCGGCGAGCCAATGGAACGAGTCGCGCGTGATCTTCGTGAAGCTCCAGCGCACGGGCGCACCCGCTTCGTCCTCGCCGTGCTGCACGATGTCGGCGCCGTGCGCGCGCCCGATCATCCGCCGGTAGACCTGCTTCAGCGGATCGATCCACAGGATGTGCCAGGCGTCGCGCTCGGGGTCGTAGACCCGCACGGTCGTGCCATGGAACACGCCGGGCAACGTCCAGACGTCCTGCACCGCGCGGCCTTCGAGCACCCAGCCGAAATGGATGGTGCCGCGTCCGGTCGCCGCAGGGCCATCGTCGCGATGCAGCACGGCGTCCATCTGCCAGGCGCCGATGAACTGGCCGTACAGCATCATTTTGTCGGCGCGGTCGGGCGCCGGACGGTCTGCCTGCAGCGCCTCGGGGAATCCAACGACGGTCATGACGACGCCTCTCTCGCGGGTTCGAGCATCGCCTTGGGTAGACCGGCGGCCCTCGCGCCGGCTTGGGAAAAGTTGCTAAAGTGACGCCATGACGAGCTCGCAGATCCTCGCGTCGGGCCCCGGCTGGTGGGTGCGCGACGTCGTGTGCACCGCCGGTCCGCGCGACCCGGCGTTCGAGGAGCGGCA
>DATJNS010000008.1:0-10437 GCA_035507915.1 Candidatus Sulfotelmatobacter sp. | reverse complement strand
GGCTGGTGGTGGCTGCCGGCGGCCGTGATGGCGGCTGGCGTCGGCTTTTACATGCACCACGCGACCTTGCAGACGATCGCGACCCAGATGGCGCCGCAGGCGCGCGGCTTGGCGATCTCACTATTCGCGTTCCTGTTCTATCTCGGCCAGGCGCTGGGCGTCGCGCTATGCGGCCAGCTGATCGAGCTCGCGGGCTATCGTGTCATGTTCGCAGTCGTCGGCGTTGCGCTCGCCGGGCTTGCGCTCACCTTCGCCGAGACCCTGCTGCGCCCCAGCCGCGTCTGATCAGTCGTGCACGATCGACAGGATGGTCGTGCCGAGCAGAATCGCGGCGCCGAGGGCCGTGACGCTCATGGTTGCCGGACCGGGGCTGCCCATCACGACGAACGGCGCCAGGATCAACGCGACCCGGGCGGACAGCTGCCGCACGGCCGAGCCTTTCGGGTAGACTTCGAACGATGCGGAGCAGGTTGGGCGGGCGCGCCGAGCGGCGTCTTGAAGGCTTGTGCGACGATCCGGCCGTGCGCGCGCCGGGCGCTGGAGCGCGCATTCGGATCGGCCGCGACGCTCATGGTTGCCGGACCGGGGCTGCCCATCACGACGAACGGCGCCAGGATCAACGCGGCCCGGGCGGACAGCTGCCGCACGGCCGAGCCTTCCGGTTAGACTTCGAACGATGCGGAGCAGGTTGGGCGAGCGCGCCGAGCGGCGTCTTGAAGGCTTGTGCGACGATCCGGCCGTGCGCGCGCCGGGCGCTGGAGCGCGCATTCGGATCGGCCGCGGCAGCGCCGGGATCGAGCGTCTCGAAGCGCGGCTCGTCGGCCGTGCGTTCGCGCCGCACCGCCACGACACCTACGCCATCGGCATCACGATCGCGGGTATCCAGACCTTTCGCTATCGCGGCGTGCAGCGCCATTGCCTGTTGGGCCAGTGCCACGTGCTCCATCCCGACGAGCTGCATGACGGCAGCGCCGGCACCGCCGATGGCTTCGCCTATCGGATCGCCTATGTCGACCCGGCACTGATCCAGCAGGCGCTCGGCGGCCGCAGCCTGCCATTCGTCGCCGATCCCGTGCTCGATCGGCGCGCGATCGAGGCTGCGCTGCCGTCGGGGCTGTGGGACCTCGATGAGCCGATCGACGATGTCGTCCGGGTCGAAATTGCGACCGCATTGGCCGACCTGTTCGAACGCGCGGCGGCGGATGTCGGCGCGACCTCGCGCCGGCTCGGCCTCGCGGCGGTGCTGCGGGTGCGCGAGCTGATCGCCGCGGATCCGACCGTGCGGCACGCGGTGGCGCTCCTGGAGCGGGTGTCCGGTCTCGATCGCTGGACATTGGCGCGGCAGTTTCGCGCCGCCTTCGGCACCAGTCCCAGCGATTTCCGCACGATGCGGCGGCTCGATCGGGCACGCCGGATGATCCGCGACGGCGTGGCGCTGGCGGAGGTCGCCGCGGGCGCCGGCTTCGCCGATCAGAGCCACCTGTCGCGTCTGTTCAAGCGAACCTACGGCCTCACGCCGGCGGCGTGGGCCGCCGCGCTCGCCGCGCCGGCCTAGGTCTCCAGCACGGTGTCGATCTCGTCCTGGCTCAGGGCCTTGTCGGCGCCGTGGATGATGCTCGCGGCGACGTCGACCAGACGATGCATCGGATCGAGCGCGATGGTGATCTTCTGGCGCAAGAGGCGAGCGTCGTCGCGCGAGCGTGCCGTCTCGGCGTGTCGCAGGGTGCCGTCGATCACCGCCTGGAGCTGCAGGATCGTGGTCTCGAACGGCTCCTTGTAGCGCGTCGGCACGTGCGGATAGAGCTCGATCGCGAGATCGCGGAACGGACAGCTCGAGCTCGCGAAATGCTCGACGTAATCCTTCGGCTCCCAGGCCTTGGCCTCGTCGAGCATCTCGGGCATGTCCGGAACCATCTCGAGCAGCATGATGATTTCGTTGAAATGGTTCAGATAGTCGGTGGCGAGCAGCGTCGTCTCGGAGATGTTGGTGCCGTGTACGCGCGCGCGCAGCGCGGCCAATACGGGGTCGGCCGGAGCATCCGCCGCCGGGGCTTCGGTCGAAGGGTGGGGCGCCAAGTCCTGCGTTGCCATGGCGCCAGCTTAGTTCAAATGTGCCGCTGATGCATATCTTCCTAGTGCCGCCACGATACTAGACGATCGAGCGCATGGGCTCGGCGGCGCTGCGCAAGAGCCCGGCCAGCACGCCGAGACCGCGCTCGAGCTCGGCAGTCGTGCGCGGTGCGCCGAGCGAGATCCGGATCGCATCGAGCGGCGGGCGGCCGATCGCGAAATGGGTGCCGGCGCTCACCAGCACGCCGTTGCGTTGCGCCTCCGCGGCGAACGCCTCGTCGGTCCACGGCTCGGGCAGCGTCAGCCATAGATGCAACGCGTTGGCGTGGGTCGGTGCGATCGGCGCGACGGCCAGCATGCGGCGCGCCAGCGCCTGACGCTCGCGGCCGATCCGTCGCTTCGCCGTGACGAGGCGCATGAATTCGCCGCTTTCGACCCAGCGGCGCATCACCTCGGCCATCAGGGGCGCCGCCATCCAGACGGTGGTGCGCACGCCGGCGGCGATGCGCGCCGCCAGATCGGGCGGCATCACGATGAAGGCGATGCGCAGGCCGGGCGTCAGGCTCTTGGAGGTGCCGTTGATGTAGAGCACGCGCTCGGGCGCCAGCGCGACCAGCGGTGGCGGCGCATCGGGCGTGAGGAAGCCGTAGACGTCGTCCTCGATCACACGCACGTCGTGGCGCGCCGCGATCGCGAGGATCGCCTTGCGCCGATCGAGCGACAGAGTGGTGCCGGTCGGGTTCTGCAGGGTCGGGCACAGATAGAGCGCGCGCAGATCGGTCTCGCGGCATGCCGTCTCGAAGGCGTCGGGTCGTACGCCCTCGTGATCCATGGCGATCGGCTTGATGCGCAAATGGAGCATGCGCGCGAGCGACTTGAACCCGGCGTAGGTCAGCTGCTCGCAGGCGACGGTGTCGCCCGGGTGCGCGAGCGCACCGAGCGCGATCATCATGGCGTGCTGAGCACCCGCGGTGAGCGCGATCCGCTCGGGCGCGACGTCGATTTCGAGCTGGCGCAGGAGCCGTGCCGTCGCGGCGCGATGCGCCGGCAGGCCGAGATGCGGCAGATAATCGAGCAGCTGGTCGAGCGCCGGATCGCGCGCCAGCTCGGCGAGCGTGCCGGCCAGCGCGGCCGCCTCGTCACCGCTCGACACCTTGTTGATCGCAAGGTCGATCGCGTCGCCGGGCGATGGCGCGTCGGCGACGATCGGACCGGGCTCGGGCCGCGCACGCACGAAGGTGCCGCGACCGACCTCGCCGCCGATCAGGCCGCGCCGCTCCGCCTCGGCATAGGCGCGGCTCACGGTGCCGACCGTGACCTCGAGGCGGTAGGCGAGCTCGCGGTGGGTCGGCAGACGGGCGCCGGTCGGCAGCCGGCCGCTGGCGATGTCGCCGGCGAGCGCATCGGCGATCGCGCGGTAGCGCGGGCCGCGACGCGTCGAGAGGTCGGGCAGCCATGTCGTCGTCGTCATCGACGCCGCATTAAGCGACGAAGTTGTCATGGTGACATTGTTAACATTGACCCGAATAATGCGCAATGCTCATGTCCATTGTCCCTGTGCTTGCTTTCGGAGGGGGACAATGTCGTCGCAGAAAACGATACAATCTGTCGGCGTGACGTGGTGGCGCCAAGGCATGGCGCTGGCGCCGATGCCGATCCTCAAGCTGCTCGCGCAGGTGATCGTGCGTTGGACCCGCCAGCGCCAGCGCTACAGCCTCACCCAGCTCGACGACCGCATCCTGCGCGACATGGGCATCTCGCGCGCCGAGGCCGAGAACGAAGCGAACAAGCCGTTCTGGCGCGATTGAGCGGAGCGATGTCCGAGCGCGCGCGCCACCCCGTCAACGACCTGGGCCAGCCGGTCGGCACAGCGGTCGCCGGCTGGACCGCGCGGCCGGCGCCGCCGCGCACCGCCATGGCGGGTCGGCTGTGTCGGGTCGAGCCGCTCGACCCCGACCGCCACGCGGCGGCGCTGCACGCGGCGTTCGCCATGGAGCGTGACGGTCGGCTGTGGACCTACCTGCCGTACGGTCCGTTCGCGCGGCCCGAGGATTTTCGCGCTCACATCGCGAGCGCATGGAGCGGTCCGGAACGCGTGGTGCATGCCGTCGTCGATCTCGCGAGCGAGCGGCCGCTGGGCGTCGCGAGCTATCTCAACATCGATGCGGCCGCCGGCAGCATCGAGGTCGGCGGCATCACGTACGCGCCGGCGCTGGCGCGCAGCGCCGCCGCCACCGAGTCCATGTACCTGATGATGCGCCGCGCCTTCGACGAGCTCGGTTACCGGCGTTACGCCTGGCAGTGCAACGCGCTGAACGCCGCCTCGCGCGCCGCCGCCGCGCGGCTCGGCTTCCGCTACGAGGGCACATGGCGGCAGGCCAGCGTCACCAAGGGGCGCACGCGCGACACCGCGTGGTTCTCGATCCTCGACACCGAGTGGCCCGAGCGCCGCGCCGCCTTCGAGCGTTGGCTCGACCCCGCCAACTTCGATCGCGACGGGCGACAGCGCGCACGTCTCGCGCGTCCCGTCGGCTGAACGATGGGCGGCGCCCGCCATGGACGCGCCAACCCGCCGCGGGCACACTGGCCGCGAAGCCGCGCCGATCGCCTGGTCGAGCCTGCTCCAGCGCTGGCTCGGCGCACGCGACGCGGCTGATCCGCCAGGAGGAACGATGAGCACGACCGAGGAGCTGTTCCGCGAGGACGCCTATCTTCAGGAATGCACCGCGACCGTGACCGCGGTCGATGGCGCGGGCATCCGGCTCGACCGCACGGTGTTCTACCCGATGGGCGGTGGGCAGCCGGGCGACACCGGCGTGCTCAGACGCGCCGACGGCAGCACGATCGCGATCGCCGATACGCGCAAGGGCGACGCGTCCGGCGAGATCGTCCACGTGCCCGCCGCGCCGGTCGCCGATCTCGCGCCCGGCGAGACGGTCACGGCGGCGATCGACTGGGCCCGGCGCCACCGTCACATGCGCATGCACAGCTGCCTGCATCTCTTGTGCGCGGCGGTGCCGGCCGGCGTCACCGGCGGCTCCATCGGCGACGGCAAGGGCCGCCTCGACTTTGATTCCGGCGAGCTTGCGCTCGACAAGGCGGCGATCGAGGCCAAGCTCAACGAGCTGGTCGGGCAGAACCTGCCGCTCAGCGCGCGCTGGATCGACGACGCCGAGCTCGCCGCGCATCCCGAGCTGGTGCGCACCATGTCGGTCAAGCCGCCGACCGGCCAAGGCCGCGTGCGCCTGATGGAGGTCGCGAGCGTCGACTTGCAGCCGTGCGGCGGCACTCACGTGCGCGCGACCGGCGAGATCGGCGCGGTGCGCGTCGACAAGATCGAGAGCAAGGGCAAGCGCAACCGGCGGGTGTCGCTGTCCCTGATCGATTGACCACCCGCCAGATCGGGGTCGCCATGCAGTTGCCGCTCTATCAGGTCGATGCCTTCACGAGCCGCCGCTTCGCCGGCAACCCGGCTGCGGTGTGTCCGCTCGAGCGCTGGCTGCCGGACGACGTGATGCAGTCGATCGCCGCCGAGAACAACCTCGCGGAGACCGCCTTCTTCGTGCCGCGCGGCGAGGACTTCGAGCTGCGCTGGTTCACGCCCGCCGTCGAGGTGGACCTGTGCGGTCACGCCACCCTCGCCACCGGTTTCGTGCTGATGACCGAGCTCGAGCCCGAGCGCCGGCGCGCGGTCTTCCATACGCGCAGCGGCCCCCTCACGGTGATGCGCGACGGCTCGCGCCTCACCATGGATTTCCCGGCCCAGCCGCCGTTGCCCATCGCGCCGCCGCCCGGCCTGATCGAGGCGCTCGGTGCGCGGCCGACCGGGATTCTGCTCGCGTGCGACACCTATCTGGTCGCGGTATTCGAGCGCGCCGCCGAGGTGCGGGCGCTGCGGCCCGACCTGGCGGCGATCGCCCGGCTCGATTATTTCGGCGTCTCGGTCACCGCGCCCGGCACCGACGCCGACGCCGACGTCGATTTCGTGTCGCGCTTCTTCGCGCCGGCGCGCGGCGTGCCGGAGGATCCGGTGACTGGCTCGTCGCATTGCCGCCTGGTGCCGCTGTGGGCCGAGCGGCTCGGCAAGCGCGAGCTGCGTGCGCGCCAGGTGAGCGCGCGCAGCGGCGAGCTCGCCTGCCGGCTCGACGGCGATCGCGTGCGGATGAGCGGCGACGCCGTTCTGGTCATCAGCGGCACCCTGCATCTGTGAAGGGCGGGAACGGCGCATGGATGTGCTGATCGGCCCGGCCGCATCGGCTGATCTCGACGCGGTGCGCGCGCTGTTTCGCGAATACGAGGACTGGCTCGGTATCTCGCTGTGTTTCCAGGGCTTCGACGCCGAGCTCGCCGGTCTCCCGGGCGCGTATGCGCCGCCGCGCGGCGCGCTCCTGGTCGCGCGCGCCGATCCCCGTTCGCCCATCATGGGCGTCGTCGCGATGCGTCCGCTGGCGGCGGATTGCGCCGAGATGAAGCGCCTTTACGTGCGCCCCGACCATTGGGGGCGCGGCATCGGTCGTAGCTTGGCGGTCGCGATCATCGATGCGGCGTGCGCGGCCGGCCATCGCGCGATGCGGCTCGACACGATGGCGCGCATGACCGCGGCGGTCGCGCTCTACCGTTCGCTCGGCTTCGTCGAGATTCCGCCCTACACCTACAATCCGGAAGCGGACGTCATGTACTTCGAGCGGGCGCTCTAGCCTCACCGCGTCACACCAGGGCGTCGCGCTTCGGATCGGTTTGTTGTCGGGCGTCGGCGGCCAGGGCGGCCGTCGAGATCACGCGACTCGCCGGGAACGTCAGCGTCACCGTGGTGCCGCGGTTGCGCTCGCTCTCGATCGTGATGGTGCCGCCGTGAAGCTCGATCAACGACTTGACCAACGGCAGCCCGAGGCCGGTGCCGCTGTGCTTGCGGTTCCAGCCGCTGTCGACCTGGCGGAAGGGCGTGAGCGCGATCGGAATCTCCTCGGGCGCCATGCCGACGCCGGTATCCGAGACGCGGACCAGCATCTCGCCGCCGGGCCCACGCTCGGCCAGGATGCGGATCCAGCCGTTCAGCGGCGTGAACGTCACCGCGTTCGACAGCAGGTTGACGAGCATCTGTTTGACCATCTGGCTGTCGGCGCGCAGCGACGGCAGATCGGGCTCGAGCACGGTGTCGAGGGTGATGCGTCCGACGGCCGCGCGTTCCTCGACCAGCCGACGCGCGGACCGGATCACCTCGGCAAGCTTCACCTCACCCTCGTGCAGGGTCAGTCCGCCTGCCTCGGCGCGCGAGAAATCCAGCACGCCGGTGATGAGCGCCAGCAGATGGACGGCGCTCTCGCGGATGTCCGTGGCGTACTGGAGGTAGCGTCGGTTGCCGATGCCGCCGAACATCTCCTGACACATCACTTCCGAGAAGCCGATGATGGCGTTGAGCGGGGTTCTGAGCTCGTGGCTCATGTTGGCCAGGAAATCGCTCTTCGCCTGGCTTGCCGCGGCGGCGGTGCGCTCGGCCGCCTTGCGGATCGCGATTTCCTGGCGCATCTCCTCGGCATGCAGGCGCAAGCGATCGGCGCGCACGCGGCTGCTGACCAGGTAGGCGCAGACCAGAATGGTGAGTCCGAGGCCGAGCGCGAGCTGTTCCCAGCCGGCGGCGCCGAGCGCCGTCGACAGGTAGCGCGGCGTCGGTCGCAGGATCACGCTCCAATCGCGCCCGGCGAACGCGATCGAGGAACCGTAGATCGGCGCGGCCAGAGCGACCGACTCGTCGGGCAGCGGCTCGGGCTTGTCGGCGGGTCGCGATCCGTGATGGTAGATCACGCGTTTGCCCGGCGGCGCGCCGTCGTCGACGACGTACATGTCGACGTCTTCGGGCGTCGGCTCGAGCGCTTGGACGATCGCGTCGAGCGCCGGGGTGATGAACAGCCGGAACGAGAGCAGGCCGATCGGCGGCGTTGTATCGCTCTGGCTTGCCGCCTGCGGCACCGTCTCACCGTAGACCGGCACGTAGATCACGGTGCCGAGATCGCCGTCGCGGAACGAGATCGGAGCGGTCGCCACCGCGGTCCGCTTGTCGAGCGCCTCGCGCACGGCGGCGTCGCGCGCCGGATCGAGCAGCGGATCGACACCGACCGGGACCATAGGCTCCATGGGCTCGGCATAGCGGAGCGGAAAATACTCGGACTGCGGCACCGCCGGTTCCAGCGTGCCGCCGGGGCCGCGTTCGAGGATGCGAAAATTGGTCAGCCCGTCTGCCCGGGCCTCGGCTTCGAACGCGGCACGGTCGGCGCGGCGCACGAGCGGCGACCAGCCGATGGATCGCAGCCCGGAACGCAGCATGCTGCTCGCGAGGAAGACATTGCGCGCGTAAGCCTGGAAGCGCTGCCGGTCGAGCGGCGTCTCGGGAAACGAGGCGGCGAAGCCGTCGATGGTGCCTTGGTAGCGGCTGAGAACCTCCTGCAGGCTCCGGCCGCGATTGTCGGCCTGGCGCGCCAGCTCGGCCGCGAGCCCGTCGCGGGCGGCGTGGCGAGCCAGGTAGAACGCGCCGCCGGAGGCCGCCAGCCCGATGCACGCCGCCACCCCTGCAGGCCAGTACCGGCGCAGTCGGATCAGAGCGGCCACCAGCCCGTCCCCTCAGCGAGCCCCGCTGATGCGGCGAATATCCACACGGGTTCTATAGATTTCAGAGCGTAAACGAGTGGTTAGGAAGCTCTTTCTAGGCTATCTGGCTAGGCTATGTGGTGGTGCCTGCGCGTGTCGGCAACCGATCGGATCCCCATGACGGCGAAGCTCAAAACCGGCGGTGATCCGCCAAGCACCGCCGACGGCGCGTGCCGACGGGTCGGCGCGCTTCTCGGCATGCTCGCCGTCGCGCTCGGCACGCTTGCTGCGAGCGGCGCGGCTCGGTCGGATGAGCTCGACCAGGTTCGCGCGCGCGGCACGCTCGTGGTCGGCACCAAGGCGGACTATCAGCCCTTCGGTTTCCGCGATGCCTCGGGCGCCATCGTCGGCTTCGAGCCGGATCTCGCGCAGGACATCGCGACCACGTTGAGCGCGAAGCTCGAGCTGGTGCCGGTGACGGCGTCGAACCGCATCACGCTGCTGCTCGACGGCAAGGTCGATCTCGTGATCGCGACGATGAACGACACGCCTGAGCGTCGCAAGCTCGTGGATTTCGTTCAGCCGAGCTACTACGCGTCGGGCGTCAACGTGCTGGCGCCGCGATCGCTGCAGCTACGCGTTTGGCAGCAATTGCGCACCAAGCGGATCTGCATGATCGAGGGTGCGTTCTACGTCCAGGAGATCAAGGAACGCTACGCCCCCGAGCTCCTGATGTTCAAGAATACGGGCGACATGTACGACGCGTTGAGACAGGAGCGGTGCGTGGCGGCGGTCTATGACGACACCGCCCTGATCGGCAAGCTCCAGAGTCCGGATTGGCGCGCGTTCGAGATGCCCTTGCGCTCGATCATGGTCGAGCCGTGGGGTGTGGCCGTGAAGCCGGGAGAGACACGCCTGGAAGGCATCCTGTCGGATGTCGTCAAACGCTGGCACGCGACGGGCCGGATCGCGGCTTTGGAGGCGCGCTGGGGCATTCCCCGATCGGCGTTCGCCGACGAGATGCATGAACGCTACGCCCGATGAGGCGCGCCTGGGATCGGCGGGCGGGCGATCAGGCGTCGGGCGGGTGCAGCGGTGCGGCGAGGTAGCAGCCGAACTCCTTCGGGAAATCGACCGAGACGCGGGCGTGGACCCGGCTCTGGCGGTCCAACAGCTCGGCATGGTCGTCGAATGGCACGACCGCGCCGTGCCACACGTTCGGATGGAGGTAGAGGCCGCGGCTGCCGTCGCACCAGAAGGTTACGAAGGCTTCGGGCGTGACGTCGTCGCCCGGCAGCGCCAGCGGCACGGCGAAACGCTGGCCATGCAGCGGGTAGAAGAGCTGGCCGCCGTCGGGATGATAGTTGGCGCGCCAGATCAACGCGCGGTCGCGTCGTCGTGGCGCGGCCTCGGCGGCGGCTTCCTCGGGCCAATTGCTCCAGCCGAACAGGTAGCTGTCGCCGACGGCATTGTTGCGCGCGAACAGGGTCTCGCCCTTCCACCAGAATTCGAACAACCCTTCGGTGACGCCGCCCTGGTCGCCCGAATTGGTATCGATCGGGCGCCAGCCCTTGGCCGGCCAACGGACGATCTCGATCGGGAAGCCTTTGGGGTCGTGGACCAGGCAGCCGTAGCCTTTAAGGTTCGTGTCCGTGGCGGCGACCACGGGCGTTTCGTGGAAGCGTCGTACACCCGTCGTGGGCACGTAGGCGATCTCGCCTGGGTCGAAGTCCATGCTGGGTCGTGCTCCCGGTTGATCGTCGCCGCGGGGCCGCCGGCGCGCGG
>DATJNS010000007.1:0-2214 GCA_035507915.1 Candidatus Sulfotelmatobacter sp. | reverse complement strand
TCGGGCTCGATAGGCTGGTGGGCGCGAGCGGCGGCAGCTGACGCGATCCGGCTTTCGTAAGGCTGAGCGAGGTCACCATGACGATTCCGACGATTGCCGAGGCATCGCGCCTGATCGCGCGCAAGGAGCTGTCCCCGGTCGAACTGGTCAAGCAGCTGCTCGAGCGCGTCGACGGCGCCGAGCGGCACCTGAACGCGTTCATCACGCTCACCGCCGACGCGGCGCTCGCCGAGGCGCGTCAGGCCGAGGTCGAGATCGCCGCCGGCCGCCTGCGCGGACCGCTGCACGGCATCCCCTACGGGCTCAAGGACATCTTCGACGCCGAGGGATTGCCGACCACCGGCCATTCGCGCATCCGCCTCGGCCACGTCGCGGCGCGCGACGCCACCGTCACGGCCAAGCTGCGGGCCGCCGGCGCCGTGCTGATGGGCAAGCTCGCGACCCACGAGTTCGCCCATGGCGGACCGTCCTTCGACCTGCCGTGGCCGCCGGCGCGCAACCCGTGGCACCCGGCGCATCAGACCGGCGGCTCCTCCAGCGGCTCGGGCGCGGCGGTCGCCGCCGGCTTCGTGCTCGGCGCGCTCGGCAGCGACACCGGCGGCTCGATCCGCAACCCGGCGAGCTTCTGCGGCCTGGTCGGGCTGAAGCCGACCTACGGGCTGGTCAGCCGCTGCGGCGTGTTCCCCAACTCCTTCACCTTCGATCACGTCGGCCCGATGTGCTGGACGGTCGAGGACTGCGCGCTCCTGCTGCAGGCGATCGCGGGACACGACCCGGCCGACCCGGGCAGCGCCGACGTCGCGCTGCCGGACTATCGCGCCGCCCTGGCGGACGGCAAAGCCGATCTCAAGGGCCTGCGCGTCGGCGTGGTGCGGCATTTCTGGGAGGAGGACCTGCCGGCCAACCCCGAGGTGCGCGCGGCGATGGCGGCGTCGCTCGATGCGTTGCGCGAGCTCGGCGCGTCGCTCGAGGACGTCCGGCTGAGGCCCCTGCAGGATTACTACGACGTCAAGATCGTGATCGCCGAGTCCGAGCTCTACGCCGTGCACGAGCCCGAGCTGCGCAAGCGTCCGGGCGCATTCGGCCGCGACTTTCTCGGCCGCTCGCTGGGCGCCTGCCTGTTCCGCTCGGTCGACTACGTCCAGGCCCAGCGCCAGCGCCGCCGCATCCTCGAGGAGATGGCGGCGATCTATGCGCGCTACGACCTCCTGGTGACGGCGGGCCCATACGGTCCGGCGCCGCGCTTCGTCAATCACCGCACCGTCGCGTTCTGGCAGAAGCCCAACATCACGACGCCGTTCAACGTCACCGGCGGTCCGGCGCTGGTGATGTGCAACGGCTTTTCGGCCACCGGCCTGCCGCTGTCGATCCAGCTGGTCGGCCGGCCGTTCGACGAGGCCGGCGTGCTGCGCGCGGCGGCCGCGCTCGAGGCCGCGACGCCGTGGCACGAGCGCCGTCCGTCGCTCGACTACGGACCCACCGTCCAGCCGGCCGAGGCGCCGAAGGACGCGGTGCCGCCATCCGATCCGCACGTGCGTGAGCGCGTCATGCGCGTCGTCGAGGCGGCCGGCCTGCCGCTCGACGGCGGCCAGATCGCCCAGCTGTGCGAGGCCGCGCCCTACATCGACGCGATGCGCGGTCGCCTGGCGCGCAACCATCCGGTCGACCGCGAGCCCGGGACCCGGGTCGATCTCGGCCTGCTGCGGTCCTCGGCGCGTTGACGTCCGACGGTTTCACCACAGGGGCACAGAGGCCACAGAGGAATCCGGAGCCGCGCGGTGTGCGCATCGTCGCTCCTCTGTGCCTCTGTGGTGAACCTTTCCCTGCATGGATGTTCCGAGCTAGCCTCGCGGCGGGATAGACCCGGGAGGACGGGCCATGCATTGGACTGATCGACGGGACCGTTACCGCGCCATCTTGGCCGGACCGCGCTGCGTCCATCCGGGCTCGGTCTATGACGCGATCACGGCGCGCATCGCCGAGGATCTCGGCTTCGAGGTCGGCATGTTGGCCGGCTCGACCGGCTCGCTGTCGGTGCTGGGCGCGCCCGACATCATCGTCCTGACCCTGACGGAGTTCGCGGCCCAGGCCTATCGCATCAACCGCGCCGGCAAGCTGCCCCTGATGGTCGACGCCGACCACGGCTACGGCAATGCGCTCAACGTCAAACGCACGGTCGAAGAGCTCGAGAGCGCCGGCGTCGCCGCGCTCACC
>DATJNS010000006.1:0-7719 GCA_035507915.1 Candidatus Sulfotelmatobacter sp. | reverse complement strand
GGCTGCGGTCGCTGTCGACCCGGCGCGCCTCGAGCGCGCCGTCGGGCAGCAGGCCGAGCGCCGCGCGCGAGCCGATGTAGGACACGCCGAACCACGCGCTCTCCTCGGCGCGCACGCCCATCACCGAGACGTCGCACGCCGGCGCGACACCGAGATCGGTGAGCGCCGCGCACGCCACCAGCCCGGCGACCACGCCGGCCGCACCGTCGAAATTGCCGCCCTGCTTCACCGAGTCGAGATGCGAGCCGGTGACGATGCGCTTCGCCTGCGGATCGCGCCCGCCGAGCGTCATGTAGGTGTTGGCGGCGGCGTCGCGCGTCACCGCGAGGCCGAGCGTCTCGGCGACCGACGCGATGTGATCGTGGATCTTGTTCTCCTCGTCGCCGTACGAGGCGCGCGTCACGCCGGCGTCCGGATCGCGCGACAGGTTCACGAAGGCGTCGAACAGCGCCTCGGCCAGCGCCCGGCGCTTCATCACGGCATCCGCCACGGCGCGGTAGTCGGTCATGCGCTTCCTGCTTCGTCGCATCGCGTGTCGACACCCCCCTCCCCAACCCTCCCTCTCAAGGGGGGAGGGGAAAGGCGGAGTGGCGCCGTCCGCACACTCTGACTCCTTCCCCCCTTGAGGGGGAAGGTTGGGATGGAGGGTAAGGGGAAGACCCCGTCAGATCGACAGGCGCTTGAAGAGGCGCTCGGGGATCAGGCGGATGATCAGCATGACGAGGGCCCAGAAGCGCGGCACGTAGACGACCTCGCGGCCGGCCAGCGCGGCGGCCAGGGTGGCGCGCGCGGCGGTATCCGGCGCGGCGACCAGGAACAGGCCGGGCAGGCCCCAGGTCATCGCCGTGTCGATGAAGCCGGGCTTCACGGTGGTGACCAGCACGCCCGCGCGGAACAGGCGATTGCGCAAGCCGGCGGTGAACACCGCGAGCCCCGCCTTGGCCGAGCCGTAGACGTAGTTCTTGAGCCGGCCGCGGTCGCCGGCGACCGAGCCCAGCACGACGACGTGACCACGTCGGCCAGCTTCCAGCAGCGGCGCGAGCCCGAGCAGCACGGCGACCGCGCCCGTGTAGGTCGCCTCGATGGTCGCGACCGCGAGCGCCGGGTCGGCCTCCATCGCGGCCTGCTCCGGCATCGCGCCGAAGGCGACGAACACGTCGAGCATGCCGGGCGCGACGCCGTCGCGGCAGCGCGCGACGACCGCCGCGATGCTCGCCGGGTCGCGCGCGTCGAACGCCATCGTCTCGGCGCGCGCGCCGCCGCGCACCGCGAGATCGGCGGCGCCGCGTGCCAGATCGTCGGCGTCGCGGCCGGCCAGCCAGACGGTCGCGCCGGCCTCGGCGACCAGGCGCGCGAAGGCGCGCGCGATCGCCGACGAGGCGCCGAGCACCAGCCACGTGCGGCCGCCGAGATTCGTCGCGTCGCCCGTCATGCCGCGTGGTCGACGCGCTGGCCGAGCGGCGGCTTCAGCAGTAGGCGGCGCGCCATGTCGGAGCTGAAGCGCGCGTGCGGATCGACCGTCTCGAGCACGCGGCGGAACTCGGCCTGCCGCGGATACATGCGCTGGAAGCCGGCGGCCGACAGCAACGCGTCCTTGGCGAGATAGATGCGCCCACCGTGATCGAGCGTGATGCGCTCGAGCGTCTCGAACAAAGCCGGCGTGCCGGCGCGGCGCGGCAGGTCGAGCGCGAGCGTGAAGCCGCGCAGCGGGAACGACAGCAGGCCGCGGCCCTCGCCGCCCAGGGTCTTGAGCACGGCGAGGAACGACGCCGCGCCGGCCGCCGACACCGCTTCGAGCAGGCGCACGATGCCGCGCGCCGCCTCGGCGTCCGGGATCACGCACTGGAACTGGTGGAAGCCGCGCTTGCCGTAGATGCGGTTCCAGTCGAGCAGCGCGTCGAGCGGATAGAGGAAGCGCTCGACCGGCTCGCGGCGATAGCGGCCGTCCGCCGGCACGCGCCGGTAATAGGCGGCGTTGAACGCGCGCACGCCGAGCGGGTTGAGCGCGAAGCCGGGAAAATCGACCGGCACGCGGCGCCGGCGCGGCGCGGCGGGCGCCAGGCCGCTGGGCGCCGGATCGGCGGTCTCCAGGATGCCGCGGCCGAGCGCGCGGCCGCGCGCCAGCGCGTCGATCCAGCCGACCGAGTAGAACGATGTCGCGCGCGCGTCCTTGAGCGCGGCCATGAAGTCGTCGAGGTCGGTCATGCGGCGCTCGAACACGTCGACCGCGTTCGACGGCACCTTGAGGAGCCGCACGGCGAGCGCCGTCACGATGCCGGTCAGGCCCATGCCCGCGATCGTGGCGCCGAACAGGGCCGCGTCGTCGGCCGGCGAGACGCGCCGCGTGCTGCCGTCGGCGAGCATCAGGTCGAACCACGCCACGTGGTCGCCGAACGAGCCCGAGCGGTCGTGGTTCTTGCCGTGCACGTCGTTGGCGAGCGCGCCGCCCAGGGTCGCGAAGCCGGTGCCCGGGCTGACCGGCGCCTGCCAGCCGCGCGGCAGGAACACGCGCAACAGCTCGCGGAACGTCACGCCCGGCTCGGCGACCAGCAGGCCGGTGTCGGCGTCGAAGGCGAGCAGGCGGTCGAGCCGCTCGGTCAGCAGCACGTGGCCGCCGCCGTTGAGCGCCTGGTCGCCGTAGCTGCGGCCGCCGCCGCGCGCCACCACGCCGGTCGCCACCGAGCCGACCAGCGCGGCGCGCAGATCGGCGATGCGCTCGGGCCGGTATGCCGCGACCTCGGCGAGCGGCGCGCGGCCCCAGCCGCCGAGCAGCAATCGCTTGGCCCTCATGACGCGCGGGTCATCGGGCCGGCTCGAGCGCGCCGGCGCGCGCCGGGCCGCGGCGCGCTAGCCGGAGCGCCAGCGGCAGCGCCGCGAAGCCGAGGCCGACCGCGAACCACAAGGTGGTGAGCCGGATCAGCGCGGTCGCCGCGACCGCGGTCTGCAGGTCGACGCCGAGCGCGCTCAGCAGCGCCAGTATCACGGCCTCGGTGCCGCCGAGCCCGCCCGGCAGCATCGCGACCGTGCCGGCGATCATCGCGAAGGTGAAGACGAACATCGCCTGCTGCACGGTGATGGATGCGCCGAGCGCCGCCAGCAGCTGGTGGAACGCCGCGACCTCGGCGAACCAGCCGGCCAGCGCGGCGAGCAGGCCGAGCCCGAACAGCCGGAACGTGAACAGCCGCGCGGTGTCGCGGACGGCGCGGCGGATGCGCGCGAACAGGCGCGGCGCGCGCCGGCCGGTCGCGGCGTAGGCGAGCTTGGTCGCGCGCAGCAGCACGGCGGGGCGCATCAGCGGCAGGCACACCGCGAGCAGCAGCGCGGCCGCGATCACGGTCACCTGGGCGTAGGCCGTGAAGGCGCCGACGCCGACCAGGCACAGCACCAGGATCGCCGCCATGTCGCTCAGCCGGTCGCCGACGAACAGCGGCGCCGAGCGCTCGTAGGCGCAGCCGTGGCAGCGCTCGAGCAGCCACATGCGCAGCCCCTCGCCGACCTTGCCGGGCGTCGCGGTCAACGCGAAGCCGGCGACGAAATACACGAGATTGCGCCCCCACGGCACGCGCAGGCCGAGCCCGGCGGTGAAATGCTGCCAGCGCCACGCGCGCAGCAGGTAGTTGGCGACCGACAGGCCGAGCATCAGGACGACCAGGCGCGCGCTGACGCGCCGGAGGTGATCGAGCACCTCGCCCGATCCGGCATAGAGCGCCAGCGCGGCCACCAGCACCACGAAGCCGACCAGCGCGAGGACCGCGAGAAACTCGACGCGGCGCAGCGCGCCGAGCGAGAACCGCGGCGGCCTAGCCATAGATCAGCACCGCGAAGGTGGCGACCCAGCCCAGCACGGTGACGACGAGGAAGCGGTCGGTCAGCGCGAGCAGGGTCGGCGAGCCCGAGCGCTCCTCCACCAAGGTGATCTGCAGGTAGCGCAGCACGCCGGCGACCACGAACGGCGCGGTCAGATAGAGGTGCTGGCTGCCGATGCGGCTCATCACCGTGGGATCGGTCGTGTAGATCAGGTACGAGACCAGCAGCGCGCCGAGCACCAGCGTGATCGAGGTGTCGATGAACGGCTTGGTGTAGCCCTTGAGCGCGCTGCGATGCTCGGCGTCGAGCCGCCTGACCAGATCGTCGCGCCGCTTGGCGAGCGCGAGGAACAGCGCGAGCAGCCCGGTGCACACGATGATCCAGACGCTCGGCAGCACGTGGATCAGCTCGGCGCCGGCATAGACGCGCAGCACGAAGCCGAGCGACACCAGCAGCACGTCGACGATCGAGACGTCCTTGAGCTTGAGCGAATAGAGCGCGTTGATCGCGAGATAGAGCAGCGCGATCGCGGCGAAGGCCGTCGACAGCGCGAGCGCGACGCACAGGCCGCCGAGCGCGAGCCCGACCATCAGGCTGAGCGCGGGCGTCAGCGTGACGGCGCCCGAGGCGAGCGGCCGATGCCGCTTGTCGGGATGAAGCCGGTCGGCCTCGCGGTCGAGCGCGTCGTTGAGGATGTAGACCGCGCTCGACAGCGCGCAGAAGCTCAGCATGCCGGCGAGCACCGCGAGCGCCGCGCCGACCGACAGCCGGTCGGGCGTGAAGAACAGCGGCGCGGCGACGAACGCGTTCTTGACCCACTGATGCGGCCGCATCAGCGCGAGCAGGGGCAGCGGGGCCGGGCGCAGGCCCAGGGTCGGATGGGGAGCGGGATCGCGGACGGTCATGATCGCTGGCGCGGGGCTTCGAGCGCGCGGGACTGTATCAATGCAGCCGCGGCGCCGGCACTAAATTCCCTGTCACCCTTCCGGCCCGATTATCCGCCGCGATTCCCCCGGATGGCGGGGGGCGCCGCGGCCAAATCGGCGGTCCCTTGCCAGATTTGTGAAAATTGCCTATATTCCCGGGTACTTGGATGGGGGGATCAAAATGATTGTCCCGACTTTGAACCCGTATGCCGTCAGCCTGATCGCGACGACCCAGCCGAACGCGTTCGCGGCGGCGGTGCCCGCGCAGGCCGTCACCCGCCGCCCGACCCTGCCGCCCGGCAAGGGCGAAATGCCCCGGGCGCGCGACAAGCGCGACCGCGATCAGCCCGAGAAGGGCGAGGGCGAGCGCGGCCATACCACCGACCTGACGGTCTGACGGCCTAAGCCGAAAGGCTTTTCATCGATCTGCCGAATCGGGCTTGCCGCGGCGCGCGGCGGCCGTACCATGAGCGCGCCATGGCGGAGCAACCCAAGCCTCGGGGGCCTGTGGACCGAGCGGTGCCGCCGGGCGACAACCGCGAGCGCCTGGTATGCGGCGACTGCGGCTTCATCCTCTACGACAACCCGAAGATCGTGGTCGGCTCGGTGGTGCGCTTCGGCGCGCGCTATCTCCTGTGCCGGCGCGCCATCGAGCCGCGCACCGGCTACTGGACCCTGCCGGCCGGCTACCTCGAGCTCAACGAGACGACCGAGGACGGCGCGCTGCGCGAGGCCTGGGAGGAGGCGCGGGCGCGCATCCGCATCGAGGGCCTGCTGGCGATCTACAACATCCCGCGCCTGTCCCAGGTCCAGATGATCTATCGCGCCCAGCTGCTCGACGAGGCGGTCGCCCCGGGCCCCGAGAGCCGCGAGGTCGGCCTGTTCACATGGGATCAAATCCCGTGGAATGAGATTGCATTCCCATCGGTGAACTGGTCGCTCGACGCCGACCGCGCGCTCGGCGACGCCCCGCCGTTCCGCCCGGCGACCAACGCCGCCGGCGACCTCGGCCGCTTCCCCCGCGGCGGCCTGTAGCGCGGCGCACCCGTCGGGGACACGCCGCCTTGATGTCGGGTGGCGCCGACATCCCTCGAATTATCACGAGATTGTCGGCACACTCGCGCGACGTCGCGCGGCCGCGGGGCGCCGAACGGTGCGAGGATGAGCCGCCACACGCCACCCACAGCGCGCACCGACGTCGAGCGGCGCCGCGGCCGCATCCTCGCCGTGACCACGGCGGGCTATGTCGGCTGCTTCGCCGTCTGGACGATCTTCGCGATCATCGGCGTCGAGATTCAGCGCGAGTACCATCTGTCGGACACCGCGTTCGGGCTGCTGGTCGGCATGCCGTTCCTGTCGGGCTCGTTGATGCGCCCGGTGCTCGGCGTGCTGGCCGATCGCCACGGCGGCCGGCGGCCGTTCTTCGGCGTCATGCTGGTGGCGGTGGCCGCGACCTGGCTGGTCGCCGACGCCGGCACGATGCCCTGGCTGCTGGTCGCCGGCCTCGGGTCGGGGATCGCCGGGGCGTGCTCGGCGGTCGGCCTGTCCTACATCGCGCGCTGGTATCCGCGCGAGCGCCACGGCACCGCGCTCGGCATCTTCGGCGCCGGCAACACGGGTGCCGCGCTCACCAAGCTGGCCGCGCCGTGGGTGATGGAAGCGTGGGGCTGGCAGAGCGTCGCGCGGCTGTGGGCGCTGCTCCTGCTGGCGAGCGCCGCGATCTTCTGGCTCGGCTCGAGCGAGGACCCCGAGCAGGCGTCGCGTCGCGCCGCCGGGCAAGGCGCGACGGCGCTCGCCGCCCAGATCGCGCCGCTGCGCCGCCTGCAGGTCTGGCGCTTCGGCCTCTACTACTTCTTCGCGTTCGGCGGCTATGTCGCGCTGGCGGTCTGGCTGCCGCACTATCTGGTCGCGGTCTACGGTCTCGACATCCGCCTGGCGGGCGCGCTCGCCGTCGCGTTCTCGCTGCCCGCCGGCCTGCTCCGCATCCTGGGCGGCGTGCTGTCCGACCGCCACGGCGCGCGCCGCGTGATGTACGGGTGCTTCGCCGGATCGCTGGTGTGCTGCTTCGTGCTGTCCTATCCGCCGACCGACTACATCGTGCATGGGCTGAGCGGCGACCATCGGTTCGTCCTGGCGATCGGCCTGCCCGTCTTCGTTCCGATCCTGATCGCGCTGGGCTTCTTCCTGGCGCTCGGCAAGGCCGCCGTGTTCAAGCACATCCCGGCCTACTACCCGGAGCATGTCGGGGTCGTCGGCGGCGCGGTCGGCGCGATCGGCGGGCTCGGCGGCTTCGTGCTGCCGGTGCTGTTCGGCCTCACGAACGACCTCGCCGACGTGTGGACCAGCTGCTTCATGCTGCTGTTCGGCCTCGCGGCGATCAGCCTCGCGTGGATGCACCTCGCGGTGCGGCGCCAGGAGCGCGCGGCCGCGTCCCAGCTCGACGAGCTGCGGCTCCTGCCCGACCTCGAGCCCGACGCGACCGACGCCGGCGCCCGCGCGCGCCTCCGCTCGACCCGCATCGCCCCCTCGACCCGCCGACAAAACCCCGCGCGCTGAACCGGCGCGGCGACGCCGCGCCAACGACGCGGATTTCGATCACGTCGAACCCCCAGCGTCGTCATTGCGAGCGAAGCGAAGCAATCCAGACCGGCTGCTGGAGTGCGTCTACGGCGAAATGCGATTCCGTCTGATCGAGACGCGCTGCTACCCGTCGAGCCCCATCAAGCTGTCGGCGAAGTCCTTGGCTTCGAACGGACGCAGATCCTCGAGCGTCTCGCCGACGCCGATCGCGTGCACCGGCAGGCCGAAGCGCTCGGCCAGCCCGACCAGCACGCCGCCCTTCGCCGAGCCGTCGAGCTTGGTCACGATCAGGCCGGTCACCTCGACCATCGCGCGGAAGATCTCGACCTGCGAGTGCGCGTTCTGGCCGGTGGTGGCGTCGAGCACCAGCAGGCAGTCGTGCGGCGCGCTGGGATCCAGCTTCTTG
>DATJNS010000005.1:0-4393 GCA_035507915.1 Candidatus Sulfotelmatobacter sp. | reverse complement strand
ACCGTCAGTGCCGAAAGATCGTCGACCAGCCTTGCCAATTCAGCCATTTCTTGCCACTCCCGCTTACCCGAATGGATTGCTCGAAACCTGTCTCAGTCGCCTTCGCCCTGGGCGGCCTCGGCATGCGCCGAGACGACGCGTGCCAGCTGGGCCGCCGGGGCCTGCAACAGCCCGGCAAGCTTGGTCGCCGGCGCCTGTATGAGCCCGATGATCTTGCCGCGCAACTCGTCGAGCGAGGGCAGCGTCGCCAGCGCGCGCACCGCCGCCGCGTCGAGCGTCTGACCGGCCAGGCCGCCCCCGACGATGGTCAGCTTGTCGTTGCGGTTCGCATAGGCGACCGCGGCCTTCGCCGCCGCCACCGGGTCGTGCGAAAAGGCGACCGCGGTCGGGCCGGTGAAGAGCGGCGCGAGCGACGCGAACTGGGTCCCTTCGAGGGCACGCTTCGCCAGCCGGTTCTTGGTCACCCGGTAGCCGGCGCCGGCGCCGCGCATCTGCCGCCGCAAATCGGTCGCCTCGGCGACCGACAGCCCACTCTGATGGGTTACCACGACGCAGGCGCAGCCGGCGAGGTCCTGTTGCAGCGTCTCGACCAGCGCCTGCTTTTGTGTACGGTCCACCCGCTACTCCATCATCCTTCGGCCGGCGCCGCGCCGCGGTGCCGCCAAACCACAAACGACGCCAGCCCAGCCGCCCGCCTCGCACGGGCAGCGCGCCGTCGCCGCATTCTAGCTCCGCGCCTCGTCCGCGAGGCCGGACAACTCGACCTTCACGCCGGGGCCCATCGTCGAGCTCAGCGCCACGCGATGAATGTAGGTGCCCTTGACCCCGCTCGGCTTCGCGCGCGTGATGGCCCCGACGAAGGCGCGCACATTATCGATGAGCGCGTCCTCGGTAAAGCTCGCTTTGCCGACCCCGGCATGGACGATGCCGGCCTTGTCGGCGCGGAACTCGACCTGGCCGCCCTTGGCCGCTTGCACCGCCTCGGCGATGTTCTGCGTCACCGTGCCGAGCCGCGGGTTCGGCATCAGGCCGCGCGGCCCGAGGATCTTACCCAGCCGGCCGACCAGCGCCATCATGTCCGGCGTCGCCACGGCGCGATCGAAGTCGATCTGCCCGGCCTGGACCTTCTCGGCGAGGTCCTCGGCGCCGACCACATCGGCGCCGGCGGCCTCGGCCTCCTTGGCCTTGTCGCCGCGGGCAAAGACGCCGACCCGCACGCTCTTGCCGGTGCCGTGCGGCAGCATGACGGTGCCGCGCAGGTTCTGGTCCTGCTTGCGCGGGTCGACGTTGAGGTTCATCGCGACCTCGATGGTCTCGTCGAACTTCGCCGTCGCGCGCGCCTTGATGAGCTTGACCGCCTCGCCGACCGCGATCGGCGGCGCGTTGGGGTCGATGCCCTCATAGGCCTTGTTGAGCCGCTTGCCGTGCTTCGCCATCTTTCCGCTCCGCTACTCTCCGACGACCTCGATGCCCATCGAGCGGGCCGAGCCGATCACCATGCGGCACGCGGCATCGAGGTCGTTGGCGTTGAGGTCTTCCATCTTCTTCTCGGCGATCTCGCGCACCTGCGCCATCGTCACCCGGCCGACGATGCTGCCCTTGCCGGTCGCCTGCGCGCCCTTTTCGAGGCGCGCCGCGCGCTTCAGGAAGAAGCTCGCCGGCGGCGTCTTGGTGACGAAGCTGAACGAGCGGTCGCCGTAGGCGGTGATCACCACCGGGATCGGGATGCCGGGCTCGACATTCTGCGTCGCCGCGTTGAACGCCTTGCAGAACTCCATGATGTTGAGCCCGCGCTGGCCGAGCGCCGGGCCGATCGGCGGCGACGGGTTCGCCTTGCCGGCCGGCACCTGCAACTTGATCAGACCCACAACTTTCTTGGCCATTATCTCTCCTTGCCGTCATTGCGAGCGAAGCGAAGCAATCTGCCGCCGCTTAAAGCTCCCAGAGCGCGAGATTGCTGCGTCGTTCCGCACCTCGCAATGACCGCATCCCTTGCCTTCTCGACCTCCGGACCCCGGCTTGCGCCGGGCTGCTCGCATGGCCGGGCCATGCTCACACCTTCTCGACCTGCGAATATTCGAGCTCGACCGGTGTCGCCCGGCCGAAGATCGACACCGCGACCTTGACCCGCGCCTTCTCCTCGTCGACCTCCTCGACCGTGCCGTTGAACGAGGTGAACGGGCCGTCGCACACCCGCACCTGCTCGCCGATCTCGAAGGTGATCGACGGTTTGGGACGCTCGATACCCTCCTGCACCTGGTGCATGATCCGCGCGGCCTCGGCCTCGCTGATCGGGGACGGCCGGCCGCGCCCGCCGAGGAAGCCCGTCACTTTCGCGGTGTTGCGCACGAGATGCCAGGTCTCGTCGTCCATCTCCATCTTCACCAGCACGTAGCCTGGGAAGAACTTGCGCTCCGAGCTGACCTTGGAGCCGCGGCGGACTTCGACGACCTCCTCGGTCGGCACCAGGATCTCCTCGAACCGCTCGCCGAGCGCCTTCTGCTCGGCCTGCTCGCGGATTGCGGTCGCGACCTTCTTCTCGAAGCCGGAATAGACGTGGATCACATACCACCGGGCGGCCATCGCTGCGCTCCTAGTGGCCGAGGCCGAAGACGAGGCGCACCAGATACGACATCACCTGGTCGACGACGAAGAAGAACGCCGCCGCGATGAACACCATGAGGAACACCATCGCCGTGGTGGTCAGCGTTTCCTTGCGGCTCGGCCAGGTGACGCGCGACACCTCCTGGCGCACCTGCTGAATGAACTCGGCGGCATTGACTCTAGCCATTACGCGTCACTTTCCACTTCGCAACCACATGAAACACATGAACCCCCTCTGCCGGCCGACCGCGCTGGCAGGAGTGGAGGGGCTCGAACCCCCAACCCCCGGTTTTGGAGACCGGTGCTCTACCAATTGAGCTACACTCCTAGCGCTAGAGGTCGGTGATCAGCGAGGTCAAGAGATCGCCCTTGCCGATCAGCCGGCCGATCTGATCCCGCGTCTCGTCGGTCCGCACGTCGTAATATCCCTTGAGATGGCCGGCCGCGTCCCAGCACTCGATCCGCACCCCGTTCTGCTGACGGTAGCCGAGGAGCTGGCCGTTGGCGTCGCGCAGTTCTTCCTTGGCCATCCCGGTCTCCCGTCCCCTCCTGGATCCCGGCTTGCGCCGGGATGAGCGTGGCGTCGCGCCGCCTTACTTATTTGATGATCTTGGCGACGACGCCGGCGCCGACGGTGCGGCCGCCCTCGCGGATCGCAAAGCGCAGCCCCTCGTCCATCGCGATCGGCACCAGCAGCTCGACCTCCATCGTCACGTTGTCCCCCGGCATCACCATCTCGGTCCCTTCCGGCAGCTTCACCGTCCCCGTCACGTCCGTCGTCCGGAAGTAGAATTGCGGGCGGTAATTGCCAAAAAACGGCGTGTGCCGCCCGCCTTCCTCCTTGGTCAGCACATAGGCTTCCGCCATGAACACCGTGTGCGGCGTGATCGAACCGGGCTTCGCCAGGACCTGGCCGCGCTCGACCTCCTCGCGCTTCGTCCCGCGCAGCAGAACCCCGATATTGTCCCCCGCCTCGCCCTGGTCCAGCAGCTTGCGGAACATCTCGACACCCGTCGCGATCGTCTTCGCCGTCGGCCGCAGACCGACGATCTCGACCTCGTCGCCGACCTTGACGATGCCCCGCTCGACCCGCCCCGTCACCACCGTCCCGCGCCCCGAGATCGTGAAAACGTCCTCGATCGGCATCAAAAACGGCAGATCCTTCGCCCGCTCCGGCTGCGGGATGTAGCTGTCGACCGCCGCCATCAGCTCCTCGATCGAGTGCTGCCCGATCGCCGCCTCCCGGCCCTCCAGCGCGCACAGCGCCGAGCCCTTCACCACCGGGATGTCGTCGCCCGGAAAGTCGTAGCTCGACAACAGCTCGCGCACCTCAAGCTCGACCAGCTCCAAGAGCTCGGGGTCGTCAACCATGTCCACCTTGTTCATGTACACCACCAGCGCCGGCACACCCACCTGCCGCGCCAAAAGGATGTGCTCGCGCGTCTGCGGCATCGGGCCGTCCGCCGCGCTCACCACCAGGATCGCCCCGTCCATCTGCGCCGCACCGGTGATCATGTTCTTGATGTAGTCCTGGTGCCCGGGGCAGTCGACATGCGCGTAGTGCCGCTTCTCCGTCTGGTACTCGACATGCGCCGTCGCGATCGTGATCCCCCGCGCCCGCTCCTCCGGCGCCTTGTCGATCTGGTCGTACGCCGTGAACGTCGCCCCGCCCTTCTCCGCCAAAACCTTCGTTATCGCCGCCGTCAGCGTCGTCTTGCCGTGGTCCACATGACCAATCGTCCCAATGTTGCAGTGCGGCTTCGTCCGCTCAAACTTCGCCTTCGACATC
>DATJNS010000004.1:0-12588 GCA_035507915.1 Candidatus Sulfotelmatobacter sp. | reverse complement strand
CGCCGGCGGCTCGAAGCATCACGGCGCGCTGCTCGCGCCGTTCGGCCTCGACGCGCGCGACAAGCGGTTCTGGGCCCAGGGCCTCGGCGTCGTCTCCGCCATGATCGACGAGCTGGAGCGGCTCTCTTAACCCATCGTCATTGCGGTAGCGCAGCGACGAAGCAATCCAGAGGACGGGGGAGCGGTGACGCCCTCTGGATTGCTTCGCTTCGCTCGCAATGACGGCTAAAAGGACATCGTGGCGGACGAGAATACGATCGGCGGCCGGTTCCGGCGCTATGCCCAGGTGACGACGGCGGTCGGCGGGCTGGCGGCGCGGCTCGCCGGCGAGCGCTATCTCGGCATGTCGCTCGATCGCGGCAAGCACGCCGCCGATCTCAAGGCGGCGCTCGGCGGCATCAAGGGCCCGCTGATGAAGGTCGCCCAGCTCCTGGCGACCATCCCCGAGGCGCTGCCCAAGGAGTACGTCCAGCAGCTGACCCAGCTGCAGGCCAACGCGCCGTCGATGGGCTGGCCGTTCGTGCGCCGCCGCATGGCCGCCGAGCTCGGGACCGCCTGGCGCGCCAAGTTCGCTTCGTTCGAGCAGAGCGCGGCGGCCGCGGCGTCGCTCGGCCAGGTGCATCGCGCGACGTCGCTCGACGGCGCCGCGCTCGCCGTCAAGCTGCAGTACCCGGACATGCAGTCGGCGGTCGAGGCCGACCTCAACCAATTGAAGCTCGTGTTCGCGCTCTACGAGCGCTACGACCGCGCGATCTCGACCGGCGAGATCCATGCCGAGATCGCCGCGCGGCTGCGCGAGGAGCTCGATTACGGTCTCGAGGCGCGCCATATGGCGCTCTACCGCCGCATGCTGGCCGACGAGGCGCATGTCCACGTGCCGGTGCCGGTCGCCGATTTGTGCACGCGCCGGCTCCTGACCATGAACTGGCTTGATGGCGAGTCGATCCTGTCGTTCGTCGACAGCCATCTCGAGCGGCGCAACCAGGTCGCCCACAACATGTTCCGCGCCTGGTACGTGCCGTTCTACTTCTACGGCGTGATCCACGGCGATCCGCATCTCGGCAACTACACGGTGCGGCCCGACGGCGCCATCAATCTGCTCGACTTCGGCTGCATCCGCACCTTCCAGCCGAGCTTCGTGCGCGGCGTGATCGATCTCTACCACGCGCTGATGCGCGACGACCGCGCGCTCGCGGTGCACGCCTACGAGACCTGGGGCTTCAAGAACCTGGCGTCGGAGACGATCGAGATCCTGAACCGCTGGGCCGCCTACGTGTACGCGCCGCTGATGGACGACCGCGCGCGCAAGATCCAGGACACCTCGACCGGCATCTACGGGCGCGACGTCGCCGAGACGGTGCACAAGGACCTGCGACGCATCGGCGGCGTCATGCCGCCGCGCGAGTTCGTGTTCATGGACCGCGCGGCGATCGGCCTCGGCTCGGTGTTCCTGCACCTCAAGGCCGAGATCAACTGGCACCGGCTGTTCAACAGCCTGATCGAGGACTTCTCGACCGAGGCGCTCGCCAAGCGCCAGGCCGCCGCCTTCAAGAAGGCCGGCGTGCCGCTGCCGGTGTAGCGCCCGAGCCTACTGGATCGTGACGGCGAAGTTGGTGTGGCCGGCGCCCGAGGAGGGGCCGTACTCGCCGTACTCGGCGCCCTTGAGGTGCGCCGCCGGGATGCCGTCGAGCACGCCCAGCATGGTGGCGAGGTTGCGCCCGCCCATCTCGACCTTGGTGACCGGCGCGTAGTCGTCGAGGAAGCGGCGCGCCTCGGCGACCTTGCCGGCGCGCAGCAGGTCCATGTAGTCGTGGTCGAGCTTCTGGTGCATCTCGCTCGGCCACGCCTCGGGCGCGCGCACGAGCTTGTGGGACAACGCCGAGCTCGCGACGAACACCACGCGCTTGCCCGACTTGTGGGCCGCGTCGCGCACCGCGACGCCGACCTGGTAGCACTCGTCGAGATCGGCGGCGACGCAGGTCCCCATGGTGACGACCGGGATGCGCTGGGCGGGGTCGAGATACTGCAGCGGCACGAAGGTGCCGTAGTCCCACTTGTAGTGCTCGGTCGTGTTCTGGCCGGCCAGCATGCCGTTGGCCTTGAGCGCGTCGACCAGGACGGCGCCGAAGGCGGGGTCGCCCGGCCGGTCGTAGGGCACGCCGGGGATCAGGTCGGGCAGCTCGTCGGACACGCAGGCGCCGTGGTGGCGCACCTGGCACGTCACGTACCAGGTGAAGGTGGTCACCCAGTGCGCCGATTGCAGCACGATCACGTCGGGCTCGAGCGCCTGGATCGCGCGGCCCATCGCGTACGAGCCCTTGATCACGCCGTGCAGGAAATCGGGCGCGTTGGCCTCGATGCCGATGCGCGGCGAGTGCGAGGCGATCGCGCTCATCAAGACTTGTCCAGCCATGGACCTCATTCCTCTCAGGTCAGTGCATTCTATACCGTCATTGCGAGGAGCGCAGCGACGAAGCAATCCAGACCGCCCGCTGGATTGCTTCGCTTCGCTCGCAATGACGGCTGAAGCAGCGATGAGCCTCAGCCGCCGGTCTTGACCGTGCCGGCGGTCGCGTCGACGTAGGGCTTCATGATCTCGTCGGCGGCCTTCTGGGCGTCCTTGACCGCCTGCTCGGGCTTCTTCTTGCCCGTGATCACGGCCTGGATCTGGTCCTCCATTGCCTGGCGCACCGCGACCGTGTTGTAGGTCGCGAACCAGGGCTGGGCGTACTCCAGCTGCTTGATCGCGACCACGGCGTCGGGATGGGCGGTGGTGAACGCCTTCATCTCGGGCAGGTCGTAGCTGCTCTCGCGCGGCGCGAAGTAGCCGGTGAAGCGGCTCCAGCTGCCGAGCTGCTCGGGCGCCGAGAGCCACTTCATGAACGTCCAGGCGGCCTTCTGCTGGTCGGCCGGCAGGCCCTTGGGCGTCACCAGCGAGCCGCCGCCGATCGGCACCGCGTTGCGCACGTTGCGCGGCATGAAGGCGACGCCGTAGTCGAACTTGGCATTGTCGCGGATGAACGACAGTGCGCCGGTCGACACCGCGATCATCGCGGCCTTGCCGGCGAAGAAGCTGGCCGACGCGTCCTTCGCCTCGGTCACCGCGCCCGGCATGTAGCCGTACTTGTGCACGGCGTCGTCGTAGAACTTGAGCGCGCCCAGGGTCGACGGCGCGTCGTAGTAGACCTCGCCGCCGTAGACCGGATTGAAGTAGAGGCCGCCGTTCGACATCACGAAGCCGGAGAACAGCCAGCCGCAATAGTCGTAGGTCTGCGGCATCATGAGACCCCAGCGCTCGACCTCGCCGCCGCTCTTCTTGGTCAGCTTGGTCGCCATCGTGTTTAGCTCGGCCCAATCGACCGGAGCGTGGTCGAAGCCGGCCTCCTTCAGCATCGCCTTGTTGTAGTAGAGCAGCGGCGTCGAGTTCTGGAACGGGATGGCGTAGAGCTTGCCGTCGACCGTGGCGTTCGCGTGCAGCGCCGGCCAGAAATCGGCGAGGAACTTCGTGCCCGTCGTGCCTTCGGCCTCGAGCAGCGGCTCCAGCGGCGCGATCAGGTCGTTGATCTTGTACTCGAGCACGAAGTTGGCCGAGGTCAAGACGACGCCGGGCGGTTTCCCGGCCGCGATCGCCGCCTGCATCTTGGTCTTGGTCTCGTCGTAGCTGCCGGTGTAGACGGCGACCACCTCGACGTCGGACTGGCTCGCGTTGAAGCGCTTGACCATGTTGGTCATCTCTTTCGCGAGCTGGCCCTCGACCGGCGTCGGAAAGAAGAACTCGATGCGCGTCGCGGCCAGCGCGGACGCGCCGATCCAGACGACGCCGAGCGCGACGACGCCGAGTTGCGCGATTCGTTTCATGAGCATGGCGATCCCCCTCACCCGCAGTGTTGATCGTTGATGCGTGTCAACCCTTGATGCCGGAGAACATGAAGCTGTTGACGAACTGGCGCTGGAACGCGACGAACGCGATCAGCAGCGGCAGCGCGACGAGCAAGGTGCCGGCGGCGATCAGGCCCCATTGCTGGCCGGCCTCGGCGCCCGACGCGAAGCTCGCGAGGCCGACCGTGAGGGTGCGGGTCTCGGGCGAGCTGGTCACCATCAGGGGCCACAGGAACTCGTTCCAGTGCGCGGTGATCGACACGATCGAGAACGCGACCAGCCCGGGCTTGGCGAGCGGCAGCAGCACGTAGCGCAGCAGCTGCCACAGCCGCGCGCCGTCGACCACCGCGGCTTCCTCGAAGTCGCGCGGGATCGACCGGAAGGTCTGGCGCATCATGAAGGTGCCGAACGCCGACGCGATATAGGGCGCCATCACGCCGAGCAGATTGTCGTACAGGCCGAGATGCACCACCGTCGTCAGGTTGGGCACGATCAGGATCGGCGGCACCAGCATCAATTGCAGCAGGAACAGCGTGAAGAGCACGCCCTGGCCGGGGAAGCGCAGGCGCGCGAAGGCGTAGCCCGCGAGCGTGATGGTGACGAGCTGGGCCGCCAGGATGCCGAGCACGACCATGGTCGTGTTGAGGTAGTAGCGCGCGAAGTCGGCGCTATCGAGCGCCTCGGCGAAGTTCTCCAATGTCGGCCGGCCGGGCACCAGCGAGGCCATGTCGGCGCTGCCGCCGCTGTCGGGCCGGAACGCGGCGACCGCCATCCAGAGGAACGGCGTCGTCCAAACCAGTGCGATCGCGCAGAGCAGCGCGGCGGCCGCGGCGCCTGCTGGTTGCGATCTACGTGCCATAGGCGGCACCCCGCTCGAGCGTCTTGAGCCCGCCGAGCGACAGGCAGAGCAGCAGCGCGACGCTGAGCGCGGTCGCTGCGGTCGCCTTGCCGGGATCGTAGAACTCGTGCGCGTTCTGGTAGATGTAGAACAGCAGGAGGTTGGTCGCGCCGTTCGGGCCGCCCTTGGTCAGCACGATCACGTGGTCGACCGACGTGACGGCGTTGATCAGCGCGATCACGGCGACGAAGCTGGTGGTCGGCTTGAGGTAGGGCAGGGTGACGTGCCATAGCCGCTGCAGCCAGGTCGCGCCCTCGAGCGTCGCCGCCTCGTGCGCCTCGTCGGGAATCGCCTGCAGCCCGGCCAGATAGAACAGCATGTAGTAGCCGGCGTTCTTCCACACCGTCAGCGCCATCAGCGAATAGAGCGCGATGTCGGGATCGCCGGTCCAATTGGCGCCGTGCAGGCCGAGCTTCGCGAGATAGTAGTCGAGCAGGCCGAGCTGCGGCATGAAGATGAACGAGAACAGCGCCGCCGCCGCGACCAGCGGGATCATGGTCGGGCAGAACAGGAGCGCGCGCAGCACGGTGTTGAGCCGGCTCGAGCGGTTGAGCAGCACCGCGAGCAGGAGTGCGATCACGACGCTGGGCAGGACGGTGCCGGCGGCGTAGATCGCGTTGTTGAACAGCGCCCGCCGGAACGCGGCGTCGCCGAGCACGCGCGCATAGTTGCCGAGCCCGACGAACAGCGGCGCCTTCTGGCCGAAGGGCTTGTCGTAGAGCGAGCTCCACAGCACCTGGACGATCGGGAAGTAGGTGAACAGCGCGAGAAAGCCGAGCGACGGCAGCAGCAGCAGGTAGGCCCTGCCATGGCGGGTCAGCGCCGCCAGCCGGTCGAACCGCAGCTCGACCGCCGCCGGGCTGGTGCGTGCCATCTCGCTCATCGGCGCGGACCCTAGCGGCTGTCGCGCGACGGTTTCATGACAATCAGGCGACAGACGACGGACGGCGGAGATGAGAGGGGCGTGTGGCCCTGCCTTCGGTCCGCCGGCCGCCGTCGCCGGTCATTTGCTGACCGCGAACACGTAGGCCGCCGAGTAGGGGACCCGCAGCGTATGGCCGGCATCGTCCGCCCCGCAGCTTGCCGGCGCCTTGCCGCCCGCCGTGTCGACGCGCTGGACGCTTTTCACGCGGCTCAGCACGCCGCTGCCGCCGGTCGAGTGCGCCGCCAGAAGCAGCCACGGGATGGCGTCGGGGTCGGGCGAGTCGGCGTGCGCGCGGACCTCGCCGACGATCGTGCTGCCGTCGAGCGCCTGCCAGGTCGGTCCGGCGTAGTGCTTGCCCACCACCGTGCCGGCGGCGTCGTAGAGCTGCGCCTCGGGCGCCCGCAGGACCCAGACGTGCTTGCTCGGGTCCTGGGCGTCGGCCCGGCACTCGTAGACCTGCGCGCCGGTGCCGTGCCAGCGCAGGAGGCCGACCTGGTCGGGCGGCAGGCGCAGCGCCTCGGGGACCTCGGTGTGGGGACCGGCGCAGGCGGACAGGCCGCCGAACAGTCCGATCGCGAGCAGCCAAGCGCGTCGCATCCGCCCCTCCCTCGGAAGCCCGGTCCGCCGCGACCGTCCGGCATTTAACGGCAGGTCGGCACGCCGAGTCACGCGGCATGCGGCATTGCGGCGGCGCCCGGGGTGGGCCAGACTCGGCGTCGATCAAGAGGCAGCTATGAGGCTCGGGCGCACCTCGACCGTCATCGCGCTGGGCACCACCCAGACGCTCGCCTGGGCATCGAGCTACTACCTGCCCGCGATTCTGGCCGAGCCGATCGCGCGCGACCTCGCCATCCCGACGGACTGGGTGTTCGGCGTGTTCTCGGCCGCCCTGCTGCTGTCGGCGGCGCTCGGCCCGGCGGCCGGGCGCGCGATCGACCAGCGCGGCGGTCGCGGCATGCTGATGATCTCCAACCTGGTGTTCGCCGCCGGCCTGGTCCTGCTGGCGCTCGCCCATGGCCTGGCGCTGCTCGGGCTCGCCTGGGCGATGCTCGGCGTCGGCATCGCGATCGGGCTGTACGACGCCGCGTTCGCGACCCTGGCCGGGCTCTACGGCCGCACGGCGCGCGGACCGATCACCGGCATCACGCTGATCGCCGGCTTCGCCAGCACGGTCGGCTGGCCGATCAGCGCGACGCTCGACGCCGAGTTCGGTTGGCGCGTCACCTGCCTTGCCTGGGCTGCCGCCCATCTCCTGGTCGCGCTGCCGCTCAACGGCTGGCTGATCCCCGCGGCGCCGCCGCCGGCGCCGGCGGCGTCCGCGTCGGCCGACGACGTGCCGGCGCCGCGCGGCGCCATGGCGCTGCTCGCCTTCATCTTCGCCGCCGCGTGGTTCGTCACCGGCGCGATGGCGGCGCACCTGCCGCGCCTGATCGAGGCGACCGGCGCCGGCGCCGCCACGGCGATCGCCGCGGCCGCATTGGTCGGTCCGGCCCAAGTCGCGGCGCGCATCGCCGAGTTCGGCCTGCTGCGGCACGCCCACCCGCTGATCTCGGCGCGGCTCGCGACCGCACTCCACCCGTTCGGGGCGATCGCGCTGATCACGCTCGGCGGACCGGTCGGGGCGGCGGCGTTCGCGCTGCTGCACGGCGCCGGCAACGGCATGCTCACGATCGCGCGCGGCACCCTGCCGCTCGCGATCTTCGGGCCGGCGGGTTACGGCCGGCGCAACGGCCTGCTGGGCGCGCCGGCGCGCGCCACCCAGGCGTGCGCCCCGCTCCTGTTCGGGCTGGTGCTCGACGGCGCCGGGCCACGCTGGGCGCTCGTGCTGTCGTCCGGTCTGACCCTGAGCGCGCTCGTCGCGCTCTTGGCGCTGCGCCCGAGCGCGCCGGCCGCCGTGGTCCGCGCGGGCTGAGGCCGGCCCGGCTCAGTCGTCGGAGCGCCCCGGGTCGCGGCCGGCGCGCTCGTCGTAGCCGTGGCGGGCGCTGTAGAACACCAGCCACATCAGTCCGCCGCCGATCGCGAGGGTCGCGACCACGCCGAGGCCGAGCGCGATGTAGCCGTGGACGCCGATCGGCGTGTCGCCGATGGCATTCCAGCTCCACAGGCAGAATGCCGTCGCGCCGATCAGCAGCGGCACCAGCACGGCAAGCAGGATGAGGGCCTGTTTCACGGTGCTCACGTTCGAGGCAACGGACCAGACGGTGGCCCGGCTGCGACCCCGGGTATCGTCCCGTCCGGAGCCGATCGGCTATGCTGGACCATTCGCCACCGTTCGCCGAGTCCGATGATGCGCCTGTTCCGTCGGTCCCGCCGCCGTCGCTTCCGCCGGAGCCGCCGCGCGATCCGGCTCGTCCCGCTGTTGGTCGTGCTGCTCCTGGCCGGGCTCGGGCCGGCGGGCGCGATCATGTGGAAGGACTACACGCGCGCGATCGTCGATGCCGAGAACCACAAGGACTATCAGCTCGCGTTCAACGAGGCCTTGGTGCTGGCGCTGGCCGGCGAGAACACCGGCTACGACTGGCTGGCGCGCTATTACACGATGGGTCGCGTGGTGCCCGAGGATCTCACGGTGGCGGCGCGCATCGTCTGCCTGGCGGCCGAGCGCGGCGACCGCAACGCGCAGATCCGGCTGGCGCTGATGTATGCCGACGGCAAGAAGGGCTTCCCGGCCAGCCCGGCGCGCGAGTGGCTGTGGGCCGAGATCGCCGGGCGCGACCTCAACGGCACGCTGCGCGAGGAGTACGGCATCAACGGCATGCAGCAGGCGGCCGAGGAGAAGATCAAGGTCGCCGAAGAGGACGAGCTGCGGGCGTTGGCGCAGAGCTGGCAGCCCGAGCGCGCGCACCCGTCCGACCGCTTCGGCAAGTACTGCCCGTAGGGAAACCCCGGCCGGCCCGTCGAATCCTCGTCCGTGGAATGCGTATTGCACGGGCCTGCCGCGACGGTTTCCGGCTTGAATAAAGGCGGCTGACTGGCTATGTCGCTGGGCCTGATCCCAGGCCACCGTCGTCCACGAGGAGCGCGGGCCGCACCGTGAAAATTGCAGTTCTGAAGGAGCGCCGGCCGGCCGAGGCGCGCGTCGCGGCATCGCCCGACACGGTCAAGAAGATGGTCGCGCTGGGCTGGCAGGTCACGCTCGAGGCCGGCGCCGGCGCCGGTGCGGCGTTCACCGACCAAGCCTATCGCGACGCCGGCGCCAGCGTGGCGGCCGACGCCGCCGCGGCGCTCGTCGGCGCCGACGTCGTCCTCAAGGTGCAGCGGCCGCTCGGCGCCGGCGAGGCGGGCGGGCCGGACGAGGTCGCGCTGCTCAAGCCCGGCACCGTGCTGATCGGCCTGCTCGCGCCTTTTGCGGGCGACCACCTGCAGCGCTACGCCGCGGCCGGGCTCACCAGCCTGTCGATGGAGCTGGTGCCGCGCATCACGCGCGCGCAATCGATGGACGTGCTGTCGAGCCAGGCCAATCTGGCGGGCTACAAGGCGGTGCTCGACGCCGCCACCGAGTTCGGCCGCGCGTTCCCGATGATGATGACGGCGGCGGGCACCATCGCGCCGGCGCGCGTGCTCGTGCTCGGCGCCGGCGTCGCCGGGCTGCAGGCGATCGCGACCGCACGCCGCCTCGGCGCCATCGTGTCGGCGTTCGACGTGCGCGCCGCCGCCAAGGAGCAGGTCGAGTCGCTGGGCGCCAGCTTCATCGAGGTCGACGCCGCGGCGGCGCGCGAGGCCGAGACGGCCGGCGGCTACGCCCGCGAGATGAACGAGGACTACCGTCGCCGCCAGGCCGACAAGATTCACGAGGCGCTGAAGAAGCAGGACGTCGCGATCTGTACCGCGTTGATCCCGGGCCGGCCGGCGCCGCGCCTGATCACCGAGGCGATGGTGCGCGACATGAAGCCCGGCTCGGTGATCGTCGATCTCGCTGCCGAGCAGGGCGGCAACTGCGAGCTCTCCGAGCACGGCCAGGTGGTGACCCGTCACGGCGTGCGCATCGTCGCGCACGCCAACGTGCCGAGCCGCATCGCGGTCGACGCCAGCAGCCTCTACGCGCGCAACCTGCTCGCGTTCCTGACGCCGCTGGTCGACAAGGAGACCAAGCAGCTCAAGCTCGACCGCACCGATGAGATCGTCAAGGCGACCCTGCTGACCATCGGCGGCGCGGTCGTGCACGAGCAGTTCGGCGGCGCGGCCGCGCGCCCCGCCGCCGCGGCGACGCCGTCGGCCGCCTAGGAGACGCCCCGCATGACCCCGAACGAGCTGGTCCAGTCGGCGACGGCGCTGTCCGACCGCGCGCGCCAGCTGGCCGAGGAGGCGCAGGCGCTCGCGCTGAACTCCAAGATGATCGCGGCGCAGGGCGCGGCGACCGTGCACCTCGATCCGGCGGTGATGGGCCTCACCGTGTTCGTGCTCGCCTGCTTCATCGGCTACTACGTGGTCTGGCGCGTCACGCCGGCCCTGCACTCGCCGTTGATGGCGGTCACCAACGCGATCTCGAGCGTGATCATCGTCGGCGCGCTGATCGCGGCCGGTCCCGCCAAGTTCGATTTCTCCAAGGCGATGGGCTTCGTCGCGGTGGCGCTCGCCAGCGTCAACATCTTCGGCGGCTTCATCGTCACCCAGCGCATGCTCCAGATGTTCAAGAAGAAGAAAGCCGGCGCCCCGGGAGCCGGCTCGTGAGCGCCAACGGCGCGGCGCTCGCCTATCTGCTCGCCTCGGTGCTCTTCATCCTGGCGTTGCGCGGCCTGTCGTCGCCCGAAACGGCGCGCCGCGGCAACCTGTTCGCCATGGCGGGCATGGTGATCGCGATCGCGACCACGCTCGCCTCGCCCCAGGTGATGAGCTTCGCGGCGATCGTCGGCGCGATCGTGGTCGGGGCGGCGATCGGCACCTTCATCGCCTGGAAGATCCAGATGACCGCGCTGCCCCAGCTGGTCGCGGCGTTCCACTCGCTGGTCGGCCTCGCCGCGGTGTGCGTCGCCGCGGCGGCGTTCTCGGCGCCCGCCGAGTACGGCATCGGCACGGTCGGCAACATCCGGACCCAGAGCCTGATCGAGATGTCGATCGGCCTGGCGATCGGCGCCGTCACCTTCACGGGCTCGGTGGTCGCGTTCGCCAAGCTGCAGGGCTTGGTCAGTGGCGCGCCGCTGACCTTCCCGGGCCAGCATCTCCTCAACGCCGCGATCGGGCTCGCCATCCTCGGGCTCGGTGTCTGGTTCGTCGCCGACCAGGCGCCGATCGCTTTCGTGCTCCTGGCGCTGCTCGCCTTCCTGGTCGGCTTTCTCCTGATCGTGCCGATCGGCGGCGCCGACATGCCGGTCGTGATCTCGATGCTGAACTCCTACTCGGGCTGGGCGGCCTCCGGGATCGGCTTCACGCTCGAGAACAACCTCCTGATCGTCACCGGCGCGCTGGTCGGCTCGTCGGGCGCCATCCTCAGCTACATCATGTGCAAGGGGATGAACCGCTCGATCTTCAACGTCATCCTGGGCGGCTTCGGCACCGAGGGCGGCGCGGCGGCGGCCGGCGGGCGCGGCGACCGCGCGGTCAAGGCGGGCAGCGCCGAGGACGCCGCCTTCATCATGAAGAACGCGCGCTCGGTCATCATCGTGCCGGGCTACGGCATGGCGGTGGCCCAGGCGCAGCACGCGCTGCGCGAGATGGCCGACAAGCTCAAGGAAGAGGGCGTGTCGGTGCGCTACGCGATCCATCCGGTCGCCGGCCGCATGCCCGGCCACATGAACGTGCTGCTCGCCGAGGCCAACGTGCCCTACGACGAGGTGCTCGAGCTCGACGAGATCAACCGCGACTTTCCGACCACCGACGTCGCGTTCGTGATCGGCGCCAACGACGTCACCAACCCGGCCGCCAAGACCGACCCGCAAAGCCCGATCTACGGCATGCCGATCCTCGACGTCGAGCGCGCCAAGACCGTGCTGTTCATCAAGCGCTCGATGGCGACCGGCTATGCCGGCGTCGACAACGAGCTGTTCTTCCGCGACAACACCATGATGCTGTTCGGCGACGCCAAGAAGGTCACCGAAGAGCTCGTCGGCGCGCTGAACTAGTAGAGCACGCCTTCTCGACCTTCCATGCCGTCATCCTCGGCCCTGTGCCGAGGATCCACGCCTTTCTCCCGTCACGGTTGACGAAAGTCGTGGATGCTCGGCACAAGGCCGAGCATCACGGTCTTGATCGCGGAGACCGGTTTCTTCTCTGTCGCTCAATTCGCCGCGGCGCGTGCCGCGAGCACCGCGTCGGCATAGGCGAGCGCCAGCGCGGCGTCGCGCGGGCCGACCGGCGTCGCCGATTGGGCGGCGCGCTCGGCGGCGATCCAGTTGGTGGTGAAGTGCCGCCGGGCGACCCGGATGAACGTCGGCGCCAGTGTCGGATCGATCATCGCCAGCGCCTCGCGAACCGCGCGCGGCGTGCCGGCGAAGGTCGCCGGGTCGAGCCCGAGATGCGCGGCCACCAGATGGTGGACCGCGCGATGCGCGACGATCACGGCTTCGCGCCAGTGCGGCTCGTCGGCGGTCGGACCTGCGGCGAGCGTATGGGCGAACGCCAACAGCGCGTCGGGCTTCACGGCGACGCCTCCGCCGCGACGTAGCGCAGCGCCACCACCCCGACCAGCCAGGGCGCGACGCGTTCGACCGCCTCGTGCACCTCGCCCTCGCGCGCGACCAACGCGGTCGCGTCATCGAGCAGCGCGCCCGCGATGGGCACGACCATCTCGTAGACGATCATGTCGCCTGCCACCGTCGGCGCGAGATCCAACGTGTCGATCTCGCCGAACGCCTGAATGAGCTGCTCCAGATAGAGCTCCGCCGCCATCACGACGCGGCCGCGCGGCAGCTCGCGTCGGCCGATCGTCTGGGCGCGGTTGCGCATCTGG
>DATJNS010000003.1:0-43930 GCA_035507915.1 Candidatus Sulfotelmatobacter sp. | reverse complement strand
GCCGGCGCCGGTACCGTGATAAGGAGACCGCCATCAGGAGTCTGCCGCGTGCGCGCCCGTAGCCCGTCGACGCCGGCATGACGTCGTCCGCAACCGGCAGCGCCGAGCAGCTCTACGCGGCCCTGGCGGCGCAGCGGGAGGGGCGCGTCGACGACGCCGCGGCGATCTGCCGGCAGGTCCTGGCGCGCGAGCCCGATCAACCGCACGCCTTGCTGCTGCTCGGCTTGATCCTCGGCAAGCACGGCGACGCCGGGGATGCCGCAACCTTGCTGTCGCGCTACCTCGAGCTGGTGCCGAACGATCCGTTCGCCGGCTACAGCCTCGGCATGGTGCGCCAGCGGCAGGGCGACCATCGGGCCGCCCTCGCCCTATTCGATGCCGCGATCGCCGGCAATCCCGGGCTCGGCCAGGCGTTTCACGGCCGCGGCGTCTCGCTGCACGAGCTCGAGCGGCTCGACGAGGCGGCCGTCTCGTTCGAGCAGGCGGTGGCGCTCGAGCCCGCCGATCCCACCCTGCGCAACAATTACGGGGCGCTGCTGCGCTCGCGGGAGCGCCTGACCGAGGCGCTCGCCGAGTTCGATCAAGCGATCGCGCTCGATCCCGCGCTCGCGGTCGCGCATTGCAACCGCGGCGTCGTATTGACCGCGCTCGAGCGGCCGCAGGACGGCATCGTCGCGCTGCAGACCGCGCTGACGCTCGATCCCGACCACGTCCGGGCGCATCTCGAGATCGCCGAAGCCTACGAGGCGACGTTCCAGGGCGACGAGGCGCAGCGTCATCGGATCGAGGCGACCCGCCGGCGGCCGATGTTCGTCGAACCCTGTCTCGGCGAGACGCCGCTGGCGCGCGTCCTCATCCTGTGCTCGCCCGGCCGCAGCGACGTGGCGACGCGGCATCTGGTCGATCGCCATCGTTTCACCCGCATCCAAGCCTTCATGCTGGCGGCGGACGAGGTCACGCCGGCCGAGCGCGCCTATCTCGATCAGATCCCGCCGTTCGACCTGGTCTTCAACTCGATCGCCGATCCCGATCGTGGCGCGCCTTACCTGCGCGAAGCCGACGCCTTCGTACGCCGCCACGACCGCCCGGTGCTCAATCCGCCCGATCGGATCGCGATCACGCGGCGCGACCGGCTTGTCGAATGCCTGGCCGACATTCCCGGTCTGCTGCTGCCCGCAACCCGGCGCGTCGCCCGCGCGGAGCTCGCGGCCATGGCGGCAGACGCAGCGCCGGCGCCGCCGCGCGTCGTGCGGCCGGCGGGATCGCATGGCGGCGAGGGCCTGCGCCGCATCGACCGGTCCGCCGAGCTCGCCGACTACCTCGGCGAGATCCCGTTCGAGACGCACTACCTGAGCGACTACTGCGATTTCCAGAGCCCCGACGGGTGGTTCCGCAAGTACCGCTTCATCTTCGTCGATCGCGAGGTCTTCCCCTACCATCTGGCGATCAGCCGCGAGTGGAAGGTCCACTACTGGCGGGTCGACATGAACGAGGCGTCCTGGATGAAGCGCGAGGAGGAGGCCTTCCTCGCCGACTACGCCAGCGTATTTCCCGGTGGGCTCGGCGACGCCGTGCGCACGGTCGCGCGCCGCCTCGATCTCGACTATGCCGGCATGGATTGCGGCCTGATGCCCGACGGCCGCGTCGTGCTGTTCGAGGCCAACGCGAACATGCTGATCCACCTCTACGAGTCGCGCGAGAGCCATCCCTACAAGCACGCCTACGTGCCGCGCATCTTCGACGCCGCGGCGCGCATGGTCGAGCGCGCACGCGCGAAGCTCGGTTAGGTCACAGCCTCAGCTGCCGTGCTCGGCGGCGATGTCCGGGAAGAAATAATCCTTCCAGCCCGACGGTGCCGTCTTGATGGTCCCGGTCCCGGCGAGGAAGCGCGCGAACAGCAGCGAGTTCTGCGGCGCGATCGAGAACTGGAGATCGGCGTGCCCGAGCGCCGCGGTCACGAAGTCGACCGAGAGCTTGGAATTTTCGGCCGCGATGAAGATCTGCGCGGCACGACGCGGATCGCTGCGGATCGCCGCGACGGCGTCGCGCACGCCGGCGACCACGGCGGCCATCAGCGCCGGGTTGTCCCGGTGAAAGCGCGCGGTGGTCCACATCGACAGGGACGTGATCTGCTCGGCGAGCTCGGCGCTGCTCCAGACGCGGTGGACCCGCGGTTCCTGCGCGACCTGATAGTTGAACGGCGGCGCGAACACATAGGAGTCGACGGTGCCGCTGCCCGACATCAGCGCGATCGCGCCGTCGGGCTGGGCGAGCGACACGGTCAGGGGGTCGAGCTTGCGATAATTCTCGGCGCCGTAGAGCCGCGCCGCCGCCATCTCGAGGAAGATCGCCGGGATCGACACCTTGACCGCCGGCAGGCCGATCTTGTTGCGGTCC
Source organism: Candidatus Sulfotelmatobacter sp. (assembly GCA_035507915.1). Lineage (GTDB taxonomy): Bacteria > Pseudomonadota > Alphaproteobacteria > Elsterales > Elsteraceae > JACQAI01. Next base: position 41,533 of record DATJNS010000003.1, on the reverse strand, counting down.
GACAGGTCGGACAGCGACTTGACCGACGGATCGACCGTGAAGAGCTCGTAGGGCATCGACGACAGGGCGACCACGCCCTTCATGGCGTTGTCGCCGGCGCCCTTGGTCTTGTCCCACGCCACCATCATGGCGCTGATGCCGCCGCATCCGAGGTCCATGGTGCGCGACAGCAGGCCGTCGTTGATCTGCGGTGCGCCGGCGACGTTCTGGATCGTCACCTTGACCGGCGCGACGCCCTTCGTCGCCAGATTCCGGTTGATGAGGTCGAGATCGCGCGCGACGTAGATCGGCAGGTAGCCGATGCCGAACTGGACGCCGATGCGCAGCTCCGACGGCGCCGATCGGGCCTCCGACGTCGCCAGCGCCAAGAGGCAGCAGGCCGATGCCACAAGCCCGACGACGCACCGGATCATCACCAACCTCCCCTGAACGCGCATCGCGGCGTTCTGCTCACGCCTGTGCGCGCGAAATTCAGCAAGAACGGTGCCAAGGCTCATCCGCGCACCGGAAACGAGAACGGCGACATCTCTTCCGCGGTCCGGCCCTGCGGATCCCAATGTTGCCAACCGCTCCAGATGCGCTCGCCGGCCGCCTGCGCGCGGCGCCTCAGATCGGCGACGTCGACGCCCGGGATGGCGCGATCGGACACCCGCACGACGCCGTTGACGATGACGGTCTCGACGTCGTCGCCGACGCCGCATTCGACCAGGCTCTTGATCGGATCGTGGACGGGCCCGTAGCGCAGCGAGTTCCTGCCGCCCAGGTCGATGATCGCGATATCGGCCTTCGCGCCCGGCGCGAGACGGCCGAGGTCGTCGCGCCCGACCGAGCGCGCGCCGCCGAGGGTGGCGGCGTCGAACACCTCGGCCGCGGACGCCGCGCGCAGATTGCGGCTCGCGACCTTGCCGAAATAGGACGCGGTCCGCATGTTGAGGATCATGTCGCGCGGGTAGGTGTCGGTGCCGAGCGCGATGTTGACGCCGGCGCGACGGTAGCTTTCCCAGTTGTCGAGGTAGCGCGCGCGCCGGGCGATGTTGATCGAGCAATGCGAGATCGAGCAGCGGTGCTGGCCCATGATCTCGAGGTCGCGGCCGCCCGAATAGTTCATCAGCGGGTTCTCGGCGACGAAGTTGCCGTGGCCGATGTTGGTGCGGTCGGTCAGCAACCCGATCGATTCGAGCAGCTCGATCGAGGTCTTCTGATGCTCCCGGATGATGTCGTAGAACTCGTGGATGTTGTAGGCGGCGTGGATCGCCACCGGCAGGCTGCGCGCGGCGGCCTCGCGTGCGGTCGCCTCCAGCAGGTCGATCGAGCAGGTCTCCACCTCGCGCGGCACCAGGACGCCGCGCACGAGGTCGTCGTGATCGCCGCTCGTCTCCTCGATGAACTCGAGCGCCTGCTCGAACTCGATGCGGCCGCCCTCCTCGTCATTGACGCGCACCAGCTTGCCGGCCGCGCCGCCGACCCAGCGGCCGCTGTCGAAGCCGGGACCGAGATAGGCCCGGATGCCGAGCCGGCCGACCTGCTCGTGCAGCGCCTCCTGCACCCGGCACTGGCTGCCGAACTCGACGAAGGTCGTGATGCCGTTGCGCAGCAGCTCGGCGATCGTGAAGGTGGCATTGAGCTCGAGGTCCTCGCGCGCGCCGGCGGCGTTCGGCCGCGCGTAGCGGGGATCGCCGCCGACCCGGGCTCCCTCGCGCGGCACGCTGATCTCGAGGAATGGTTGGCCGAAATAGTCCGGGCGACCGACGTCGCTGATCAACCGGTGGGACGCGCGATGCCCGGAATGCACGTGGGTGTCGATGAATCCCGGACAGACGAGGCGGTCGCGGGCGTCGATGTCCTGGTCGACCGTGCCGTCGAAGCGCTTGCCGACGAAGACGACGCGATCATCCTCGTAGACCAGCTCGGCGTCGCGCCAGAGCACGTGGCGGCCGCCCTCGTTGCCGACCAGCCAGCCACACGCGATCTTCGTGCGCATCCCGCGCCTCCCCCGGATATCGAGCAGAATCGACCCGGCGCCACTCTAGCAAGCTCGCCGCCCGATGCGAGCGGGTCGATCCGTGGGAGGCGCGCTTTGCCGCAGGCGCCTCAGCTGGTCACGAACGCGACTTCGATGCGGCCGAGCGTGACCGAGCCGACCGTGCCGTGCGCGGATCGGCTCGGCACCGCCAGGACCTGGAGCGTCAGACGCCCGGGTGGGTTCGCTCGACCACCATAGACGCGTCCGATCGGATCGGTCAGGTCGACGACGAAGGACGGCTTGGCGTGACCGCCCGCGTGGGCCGCGTGGCCGAACACGGCGAAGCTGCCGACATAATGGGGATCCGTGACCGGCGTCGCCGGCGAAAGCCCGACGCCGTCGAGGAAGAGGCGGATCATGGTGCGCGGTTGCGTGACCGCGACCTCGCGGATGAAGGCGAGCGCGCGGGTGCCCGCCGCCAGGCGCTCCCGCGCGGCCGCGGCATCGACCAGCTCGGCTCCCGCTCCGGGCGGCGGACGCCGCGCGACCGCGGCCACGAGGCCGCTGTCGACGTCGACGACGAGCTCGAGGGGCTGATCGCCGGCGGACGCCGCACCCTGGGCGTTCGCCACGGTGTAGGCGACGATCGATCCCGCCGGGCGAGCGCCGGCGTAGAGCGTGGTGAGATTGTCGCGCAACGCCATCACGTGGGGCGATGCGGCGGCGGCCGGCGGTGCGTGACCGTAGGTGTAGCCGAGCGGCTCGGGCAGCAGCAGCTCCGACACCGTCGGCGACGCGAACGTGCCGTCGACGTTGTAGAAATGCCTCTCGAAGCGCATGTCGCGCCACAGCGGATCCGGGCAGTTGGGGTTGCCGAGCGCGTTCCATACCGCCCAGATCCGGTCGATGTTGCTGTGGTGGGCGAGGAACAGCGGGTCGCGCGGCGACATCGACGTCGGCATCCAGCCGCCGACATGGTTGTGCACCATGTTGTGCAGGTTGCCCTCGAGCTCGCCCTGGACGCCGGCATCCCGATCGACGACCCAGGACGGGTCGAGCGAGTTCTGACCGCTTGGCCGGCTGGTGGCGAACTGCTCGTAGATGCCCGGGGTCAAGATGCGCCGGAGCACGGCGGGTCCGACGTTCTCCGACGGCAGCGGCTCGGCCGACGGCCAGGTGCGCTCGTAGCCGGGATCGGCGACGTAGAGCCAATTGGGCTTGCCGTCGGGCGTCCGCGGCTCGACGAAAATCTCCGGCAGCCGCGGATCCTCGGTCCAGTCCCAAAAGGGCAGCGCGAAGCTGGGGTTCCCGGTGACGTCGCGGATGAGACGCTCGTACATCAGGAGGTAGGCACGGTGCCAGGGCAGGAAGTACCAGTTGCCGTGCGGACAGAGATGGTAGGTCTCGACGTCGGTGCCGTGGATCTTGGCCAGATTGACCCAGTTGAACAGGTCGCCGTCGGGCCGGTTCTTGAGCTGGCCCACGGCGTCGCGGTAGGTCTCGACGATCGGATCGTTCCACGCCAGCCCCCGCAGGGAGCGGCGCTCGGGCAGCGGCGGCGCCTGGGCGAGCGCGCGCACACCGGAGAGGTCGGCAGCGATGAACCCCGCGCCGATCACGCCTCCTTGAAGCAGCACCGCACGACGCGACACCGGCATGGCTGGGCCTCTGGTTGCGCGTCGCGGCCTGCGCGCCGGCCGGTCGCGATGGTCGGTCCGGCGCACGACGGCGTCAATGTCGCCCGGTCGTCCGCCGTTACGTCTCCAGGGCCCGCAGCTGGGCGTCGGTGTGGCGCAGCCGCCCGGCCAGCACGCTGGCCAGACCTTCCATCAGGTTCAACGCCGCGAGCCTGTGCTCGCCGGCGAGCGCATCGAACCGGCGCCGCGACAGCACGAAGAGCGACGTGTCGGTGACGGCGAAGGCCGCGGCCGAGCGCGCGTCGCCGTCGAGGAACGCCATCTCGCCGAAGAAGGCGCCGCGTCCGAACGTACCGAGTTGCCGGCTCACCTCCGCGTCGATCGACAGCATGATCCGCACCAGGCCCTGGCGGATCAGGAACAGCTCGTCACCCGTGTCTCCCGCGGCGAAGATCCGCTCGCCGGCCCGGAACGCGCGCTTGTCCATGCACTGATCGAGCGCGACCAAGGTCTCTTCCTTGCGCCCCTTGAACAGCTCGATCTCGTGCAGGTCGAGCGGCCTTTCGGGACCGCGCGAGAGCGCGGCGTCCTCGAGCAACCTGTCCTCGACCCACTCGAGCGCCTGGTCGAGATCGGCGAAGACCTTGATCGGGTTCTCCGGCCTGACGAGGCCGAGCTCGTCGAAATAACGCTGCACGTCGCGCCCGCTGGGCAGATGGTGCGGCATCTCGCTGAATATCAGCGTGCCGTGATGCTCGCCCAGCGTGTCCTTCACCTGGTCGAGCACGTGACCGGCCGTCACGTCGACCGATTGCACCCGCCGCATGTCGAGGATCACGTATTTGCGCGTCTTGAGCTCGGGCTCGAGGGCGAGCGACAGCTGGTTGGCGGTGCCGAAGAACAGGCTGCCCTGCAGCTCGAAGATGACCGCCTGATCGCCGCGGCGTGCCAGGACGTCGCGCTCCTCTTCGAGCCGGACGCGGTTGGACGACGCCTCGTTGCCGTAGATCTTGCGGCGGACCACGACGCCGCCGACCTGCTCGCGCAGGAAGAGGAAGACGGCGAGCACGATGCCGGCACCCGAGGCCGCGATCAGGCTGACCGACAGCGCGACCGCGACGACGGTCGCGATGACGACGAAATCGAGCATCGTGTCGCGCGCCCTGAGGAGATGCAGCGAGTGCCGGTCGATCATCCGGAAGCCGACGACGATCAGGATGCCGGACAGCGCCGCCACCGGAACCCACGCGATGATCGGCGCCAAGACGAGATACGCGATCAGCGAGAAGACGCCCTCGGCGATCCCGGAGAGCCGGCTCTCGCCGCCGCTCGACAGGTTCACCAGGGTGGCGCCCATGGTGCCGGAGCCCGGCATGCCGCCGATCACCGCCGACGCGATGTTGCCGAGCCCCTGGCCGATCAGCTCGCGGTTCGAGTTGTGGCGCGAGCGCGTCAGCGTGTCGAGCACGACGCAGGTCTTCAGCGTGTCGATCGACAGCAGCACCGCCAAGGTCAGGGCCGGCCCGAGGACGCCCGCGATCTGCGCCGTACCGAGGTCGGCGAGCGCCGTCCAGCGCCCGACCAGGCCTGCGAGAAATCCTTCCCCGCCGCCGCCGAGCACGCCGATCACGAACGGATTGCCGGCGAGGGCGAGCAGCGACGGATCGACGAGCCCGAGCCCGAAATAGCCGAGCGCGCCCGCCAACAGCGCGAGGATCGGCGCCGGAACCGCTCGGGTGAGCTTGGGGGCGTACAGCATCGCGGCGACGGTCAGCGCGCCGACCACCATGCCCTGCCAACGCCAGGCGCTCGGGGTCGCGAGTCCCTCCCAAAAGCCCAGGTCCTTGGGCACGCCGAGGAAACGCGGCACCTGGCTCGAGATGATGACCAGGCCGACGCCGCTCAGATAGCCGCACACCACGGGGTAGGGCACGAACTTGATCAGCGTGCCGAGGCGCACCGCACCCATCGCGACCTGCGCCAGACCGGCGAGCAGGCCGACCGCGGTCAGCAACAGAAGGATGGTCGCGCTGGAGGTGTGCTGCGCGACGAGATCGAGCGCGAACGCCGACAGCACGGCCGCCGCCGGCGCGCAGGGCGCCGAGATCAGGCGATTGGTGCCGCCGAGCGTCGACGCCACCAGCCCGATCGCGGTCGCGCCCAAGATGCCGGCAAGGGCGCCCAGCGCGGCCTCGCTGGGGCCGATCGCCGAATAGATCGTCACGCCGAAGGCGATCGCCGACGGCAGCGCCACGAGCATCGCCGCGCTGCCGCCCCAAAGATCGCCCAAGGCGCCCTTCGGCCGTGCGACCGTCACCTCGGCCATGGAGACCCGCTCATGCGGCCAATCTGCACGGCGAGGCCAGACGCGACTTTGCGCCAGATCAATTCAACCGGACGACGGCCGCGCCCGCGGTCCAGGGAGGCCCGCTACCCGACGGTCGGCCTCCCCGCGACCCGCACCGTCATGCGGTGCCGAGGGTGTGCTCCACCGTCGACTCGCCCGCGTACACCAGACGATTGCGGCCGCCGCGCTTGGCGACGTAGAGCGCGCCGTCGGCATCCGAGATCAGCCGCTTGATGTCGATGTCGATGCCGGTCGCGGTCGCTGCGCCGAGGCTGGCGGTCACGGAAATCGGCCCCGATGGCGTATCGATCGACTGGGCCGCGAGCGCCGTGCGCAACCGTTCGCCGATCATCCGCGTCTCCGCGACGTCCGACTCGCTCAGCAGCACGATGAACTCCTCGCCGCCGAAGCGCCCGGCGACGTCGGTCGCGCGGACGCCCTCGGCGAGCACCGCGCCGACGCGCCGCAGCACGTCGTCGCCGGCCGCATGACCGTACTGGTCGTTGACCTTCTTGAAGAAATCGACGTCGAGCATGAGGATCGACAATGGGCGATTGTAGCGCTGCGCGCGCGCCTGCTCCTCCGCCGCCACCTCGAGGAAGCGCCGCCGGTTCGCCAGCTGCGTCAGCGGGTCGGTCGTCGCTTCGTGGCGCAGCTGCTGCTCGAGCTGGCGCACCGCCGTAACGTCGTGCAGGACGAACAGCCGTCCGCCGGTCGACAGCGAGGTCGCGCTCACCTGCAGGAGATGCTCGTTGAACGAGACCTCGCGAATCTCCTCGCCGCCGCTCACGATCTCGTCCGGCAGACAGCCGGACCCGACATCCTCGCCGATTCCGAGAAGTTGGACCGCACGCCCGTTGATCGACGTGATGCTCGCGTCGGCATCGGCGATGCACACGCCGTCGTGCATGGCGGCGAAAGCCGCCTCGAGGGTCTCGGTCTTGACCCGCAGCTCGCGCTGCGCGGCGTGCAGGCGATGCTGCAGAAGCGCGTCGCCGATCGCCCCCTTGAGCTGATCGGCCTGGCAGGGTTTGGCCAGAAAGCGGAACACGTGGCCCTTGTTGATGGCGTCGCTCGCCGTCTGCTGGTCGAGCCGGCCGGTGAGCATGATGGGCACGACGTCGGCATGGCGAGGACGCATCGCCTCGAGCAGCTCGAGCCCGTTCATCACCGGCATCGACATGTCTACGACGATCACGCCGATCGGATTGGCCGCGAGAGTGGCCAGAGCCTCTTGACCGCTGGATGCCGTCAGCAGCGGAAACTCCTTGCGGAGAATGCGCGCCAGGCTGTCGAGAATGCTCCTGTCGTCATCGACGAGCAGGATCGCGGGCATGTTTTTCCCGGCCTCGGCCGCGGAGCCCGTGGACACGGCTGCTGACGTCATCTGCTTCGGGCCTCTTCGGTGCTTGCTCGATGGGATGTCATCGCCGGCTCACGTGGTCTGCGAACCGAGCGAGATCTCGCTGCCGCGCCAACCCTCGATGCGCTCGAGCATGCCGCTGCCGGAGAGATAGGCGCGATCGAGGTCCGCCTCCTCTCCGTTGGCGCGGTCGGCGATCGCGCTTGCGACATGGACGGCACCGACGACGCTGATCGCCTGGACGCCCGACAGCGCCGGCTCGTGGTGGAAAGCGACGGCTTCGACGACGGCGAGCGGCAGGTCCCAGCGTTCGAGGAGGGAAGCGCCGACCTCCGCATGGGTGGCCCCGAACTCGCGCCTCTCCAGCTCGCGGCGGCGGCCGCCCTCGGACGGCGCCTGGTCGACGATGCCGGCATACCTGCCGGGAAGCCGCGACCAGAGCATCCACGAGCCGACGTCGTGCAGGAGGCCCGCCGAGAACGCGGACGAGACGTCGTGCGGATCGAGACCGATGTCGTGCGCGATCTGACGGCCGATGATCGCCGCGCGGAGGCAGTGCGCGATGTTGTCGGCATCGCGATCGCGGCAGGCGAGCTGGTTCGTCAGGCACGACTTCAAGACGAACGGCGGCAGCAAATCGGGACCGAGCAACTGGTAGGCCTGTGCGGTCGCCGCCATGGGCCGACTACCGACGAGCGGCGTCGCGTTGAGGAGATCGAGCAGCGTCGCCGCCAGCGCGGCGTCCTTGTCGAGAATGCGAGTGACGGCCTCGGCGGACACCTCGGGCGCCTCGAGCGCAGCGACCAGATCGAGATAAACCGCCGGCGGCTCAGGAACGTCCCGCAGTCCCGCGCCGGTATTGGCGAGTCGCGACTCGCGGTTCTTGGCACGCAGCCGGCAGGCCCGGTTGATCGCATCGATCAACCGGTCGGTCTCGCACGGCTTGGCCAGGAAAAGGTGGGTCCTGCCCACCGTCCGCAGCGTGTTCTCACGGTCGCACTGCCCGGAGAGGATGATGCGGACCGTGTTCGGAAAGCCCTGCTCGATCCGGGCGAGCAGCTCGCGCCCGTCCATGCCGGGCATGCGCATGTCCGAGACCACCACGTCGGCGGGGAGCGTGCGCATCATCTCGAGGGCCTCGTTGCCGCTCCCGGCGAAGCGCATGTTCCAGCTGCCGCGCATGCCGCGCAGCATCCGTTGAAGGCCCGATCGGACGTTCTGCTCGTCGTCGACGAACAGTACCGAGATCTGCGGTGCGGACGCGGTCGTCAAGGGACCGCTCACGACACGCGCTCCAGCGTGTTGGTCTCGAAATATTGCCGCCAGCGGTCGAGCCGCGACGCCAGCCCGAGGCTTTCCAGGTACGCCTCGTCGACCGTCTCGAAATCGGCTTCGGCGTCGGTCAGCACGCCGGCGACGTGCACGGCCGTGGTCACCGAGATCGCCACGTCGGAGCTCGCCGGCTCGTGGTGGTACGTGGTCGCCTCGACGATCGAATCGGGCAGGCCCCATAGGGCGAGCAGGTAGCCGCCGATCTCGGCGTGCGTGACGCCGAGAATCCGGCGCTCGACCGCGCAACGCGAGGCGCGTTCCTGGACACACAGCCGCGTGATCGAATGCTCGGCTTCGCGGAACAACGTCGCGAGCAGCAGCAGACCGATGTCGTGGAGCAAGCCGGCCGTGAAGGCTTCCTCGACCGCGCGTTTGTCGAGGGCGAGATCACGCGCGATGAAGTGCGCGCCCGCCGCGGCCTGCACGCCGTGCTTCCAGCACTGGAGCTGACCGGCCGCCGGCAGACTGTCGGACATGCGCTGCAGGATGCCGAACGTGAGGACCAGCGTCTTGACGAGCTCCGTGCCGAGCAGATGGACCGCCTGCAACACGGTGCTCGCATGCCAATGCGCACCGAAGAACGCCGAGTTCACGAGCTGGAGCAGCTTCGCGGTCAGCGCCATGTCGCGGCCGATGATCTCGGCCACCGCGGGAACCGAGCACTCGGGCTCATCGAGCGCGGCAACCAGCTTGAGATAGGTTTCCGACGGACTCGGCAGACTTCTGAGGCCGGCGATCGCCTTGGCCAGCTTGGGCTTGGCGAGCAGCGAGCCGAGCCGATGAACCCGCCGGATGACGCGGACGAGCTGTTCGCTGTCGCATGGCTTGGATAGGAAGATGTGCGTCGGGCCGACGGCGCTGAGGGCGCTCTGCCGGTCGCATTGGCCCGAAAGGATGATGCGAACGGTCTCGGGCGAACGCTTCTCGACCTCGGCGAGCAGCTCGGCTCCGTCCATGCCGGGCATCCGCATGTCCGTGACGATGACGTCGGCCGGCTCGCGGGCCAGCATCTCCAGCGCCTCGTGTCCGTCGAGCGCGAAGCGCGTGGTCCACGCATCGCGCATGCCGCGCAATGTGCGCTTGAGTCCCGCCCCGACGTTGGGATCGTCGTCGACGAACAGGATCGAGATCATGCAGTGGTCTCCGGGCGGCTCTCGCCATCGAAGCCTGGGGGCGATCCAGGCGGAGCACACGACAAGATTCGTAAGACAGTGTAAGTCGCCGCGCCGGACGCGCACGCGCGGTTCGACGCGGCTTACAAAGCTTGACGAATCTTGATTGTGCTCGATCGCAGCGGTCGTCGCAGACTCGCGCTGACGGTCCCTCGCCCGGGACATCGGCGGAACCATCGAGGAGGCATCGCGTGATCGAGCTTTCGCGGCGGCGCGTGATTCTCGGAGCCGGTGCGCTGGCATCGAGTGCGCTGCTCGGGGCGCCCGGGCTGGGCGGCGACTCGCGTGCGTGGGCGGCCAACCAGCCGTTCCAGCCGGAGAAGGGCGCCAAGCTCCGGCTGCTGCGCTGGAGCGGCTTCGTCCAGACCGGACCGGAAGAAGCCGCCTTCGCCCACCAGATCAACGCGTTCACCGCCGCCACCGGGGTCGACGTCGCGATCAGCTACGCGCCGCTCGACCACGTGCCCTACAAGGCGATGCTGGCCGCCAATATCGGCGCAGGCCCCGATCTCATCTGGTCGCTCAACGACGACGCCCACCTGATCCCGGACAAGCTGGTCGATGTCACCGACGTCGCCAACCATCTCGGGAGCCGGCTGGGCGGCTGGTATCCCGTCGCCAAGGACTACGGCGTGTACGAGGGCCACTGGATCTGTCTGCCGTTCGCGATCAAGGGTTATTGCCTGAACTACCGGATCTCGTGGCTCGCGGACGCGGGCTTCGATCAATTCCCGACCGACCTCGACGATTTCATGCGGCTCGCCAAACGACTGAAGCAGCGCAACCGTCCGATCGGTCTGGCGCTCGGCGACGCGCCGAGCGACGCCAACAACTGGTGCTATTGGCTGCTTTGGGCGTTCGACGGGGGAGTCGCGGATCGCGACGGCCGCGTCATCATCAACAGCCCCGAAACCATCCGGGCGCTCGAGTATGTCCGCGAGCTGTATCCCCACATGGTCGACGGCACGCTTTCATGGTCCGACAGGGACAACAACGGAGCGTTCCTGACCGGTCGCGTGAGCTGCACCAACAACCCGATCGTCGACTACAACAAGCTGGTCGCCGAAGGCAACCCGATGGCGGCCGACATCGATCACGCCGTGTTCCCGCTCGGCCGGTCAGGCATCCCGGCCGAATATCAGATCATGTATCCCATGATGCTGTTCAAGTACTCGCGCTATCCGAGCGCCGCCAAGGCCCTCATGACCTTCCTGATGGAGCGCCCGCATTACGACGCCTGGCTGCACGACGCGGCGGGCTATCTGACCCAGACGCTGCGGGCTTACGAAAGCGACCCGGTGTGGACCGAGGATCCCAAGCGCACCGTGTTCCGCGAGGTGGCGGCGCGCTCGCAAAGCTTCGCGTTCCCCGGCTTGTTGTGTCCGGCGGCGAGCGCGGTGCTCGCCGACCTCATCGTGGTGCGGATGTTCGCCGGCGCGGCGGCCGGGCGCGAGACGCCGAAGGCTGCCGCCGAGGCCGCAGAGAAGCGGATCGTCCGCCATTTCTACGGTTGAAACCGGGCGTCGGCGCGAGACGCCGGTTCGCGAAAGCCCGTGCCGTCGGCGAAGAACGCCGCCGCGGGCGTCTCGACCGGCAAGCGGCGCATCATCCCGCATACCGGCAAGGCGCACAGCCAGGTGAGCAGGCGACGACGGCCGATCGGCCATCCGATGCGCGACCCGTCCCGCTTCGCGATCATGCGGCGGCGGCCGGGAGCTGACGGGCGATCCAGCGCAGGATCACGTCGAACCCCGCGAGCACCGATGTCAGGTTTGGCTCGTCGGCGCGGCCGGCCATCGCAGCGCCCGCCAGGCGATCGGGACATCCGGCGAAGGATTGCGCGTGCAGCCACGCCAAGAACTGGGCCGGGCGTCCATCGTCCGGATCGCGCGGCCGATCGAGGATCGCCGCGAGGTTCCACGACAGGGGATCGCCTTGCGCCACCATCAGGCGGCTGAAGTAGAGGGTCGCCAAGGTCGCCGCCGGAATGCCGAGCAGCGCGGCCTCGTAGGCGACCGTGCCCGAAGGGCTGACCACGAGATCGGCGCGCCGCATCAATGCGAGCGAGCTCTCGGCGGGATCGACCAGCCGAACGCCCGGCAGGCGCGCCAAGCGCGCGAGCCAACGCCGCGAGCGATCGCCCAGCCAAGGCGCATGCTCCTTGACCCACAGCTCGTGGCTCGCCGGCAACAGCCGTGCCAGGCGTTCGACCGCGTGCGCCTGGTCGCTGTGCAGCGCGGCGACGACGTCGATCGACGCCTCCGGCTGATGGTGCAGACAGAACAGGACGAAGCGCTGGTCGGACGGCCGCGTCGCCGCCGACTCGAATGGCGGCGACCAACGTAGCATCGCGGCATTGGCGGCCAGCCGCAGGCGATTGCCGACGCGCGCGCGCAGCGGCGCGATCGTCATGTCGTCGCGGCCGAGTCGCGGGTGCGCCAGCGCGAGGCACAGCTCCTCGAACCAGTGGCGCCGGACGCGCAGGGCCGCCGGCATCGGCGCCGCCCGCTCGGTCGGATCGGGGCGCGCGCGGTAGGCCGCAATGAACTCGGCCGCCCACGCGCGGTCGCTCGACTCGATGGCGCGATGCTCGATCACCTGATGGGTCGCCGAATCGAAGAAGGCGAAACGGTCGGGCGGCACGCGGACCGTCGTGAACGCGAGGCACTGTCGGCCGAGCGATCGACAGACCATCCAGGTGAGGATTTCCCAGGCCCAGGTCGCCTCGCCGAAGCAGACCCGAATGTCGTGCTCGACCAGGAACCGCCCGATCGCCTCCGCGGCGACCGCGAGAAAGCCGTAGGCGACCGCGCTCGACCGCCGGCGCAGCGCGCGGTCCATCAGGATCACGTTGGCGATGGAGAGACCGGAGGCGGCGTCGAGCGGTGCCAACGCATGGCGCGCGGCTGCGAGCGGCATGGCGCGCCAAGCAGGCGCGAGATCGGGCAGGCTGAGCACACGCTCGCCAAGCCATCCCCCAGCACCGAGCCAACGCGACCAGCGCCGGCTCGGCGACAGCCAGAACACGGCATGGCCCTTGGCCTCCAGCGCGCGGGCGAGGTCGGCATAGGGCCGCGTCACATGCTGGTTGACCAGAAAAGCGAGGTGCATCCCGTCGGCGCTCCCGGTCATGCGGTCAGGCGACCCGACCGTTCATGGCATCACGACTTCGCGTCGACAAGGCATCGAATCGATTCCTTACAAACCAATATTTGAGTCGTCTGACTCGGGGTGCTATATCGCGTGGGTGTTCGAACGCCATCCACAACGATTGGTACCAAAGTGGTTTGATCCTCAAATCGTTGGATGGCTCTTGGTTTTGACGAGCGCGCAACCCGCATGGCCGCAATCCGCGGCGCTGCAGCCGGCCAATCCGCCGGCCTCCACGACCGAGCTCGCGCTGGGCGACCCGTCGGGACGCTTCGCGGCGCCCGGATATTTCCGGACCGCGCCGGTGCCGCTCGACTTCTCATACTACGCGGCGCGCGAAGGCCGACCACAGGCGCCGGGCACCGTGGTCGACGACTTCCTGGTCGCGCCACGCATCGATGTCGGCGAGGTCTACAACGACAACATCTTCGCCCAGCCCGGTCACGCCAAGAGCGACGAGACCACCGTGATCGCGCCGTCGATCGGCGCGACGTCGTTGTGGGGAACCCACGCCGCGAGCCTGTCGGCATCGCTCCAGCAAGGTTTGTATTCCCGATTTTCGAGCGAGGACTACACCGACGGCCGCGTCCTCGCGGAAGGTCGCTACGACATCGACGGCGCCAACGCGCTGTCGGGCGGCGCGCTGTTCGAGCGCGGCCACGAGCCGCGCGGCTCACCGAACGACACCCGCGGCAGCGAGCCGACCACCTTCGACCTGTTCCAGGCGCGCACCGCCTACACGGGCCACCTGGGACGGGCGAGCGCCGATCTCGAGCTGCGCTTCGACGACTACACCTACCTCGAGGTGCCGTCGCCGTCCGGCCCGATCGACACCGGCATCCTCGACCGCACGGCATTCATGCCGCGGCTGCGGCTCGGCTACGCACTGGTGCCGCAGACCACGCAGCTGTTCGTGCAGACCCGCTTCCGCGACACGGTCTACACGCAGCTGGTCGGCGGCATCGACCGGGATTCCCACAATTACCAACACGTGGCCGGCATCGAGCTGACCCCGGGCGGTCCGTTGTCCGGCCAGATCTTCGGGGGCATCACCCAGCAGGAGTTCGTGTCGACGCACATCCAGTCGTTCGTCGCGCCGGCCTACGGCGCCAGCCTGACGTGGACGCCGACCCTGCTGACGACCGTGCGCGCCGAGGCGGGCTATACGATCGAGGATGCCGCGTTCGACGGCACCTCCGGTTATCGTCAAACCGCGTTCGACGTCGCGATCGATCACGAGCTGCTGCGCTCGGTGCTGCTCAGCGCCTCGATCTTCCGGGCCGAACGCACCTACATCGGACAGGGACGACACGACGTGTTCACGGAACTCAACGCCGGCGCGCGCTACGCCGTCACGGATGCGATCAGCATCGGCCCCTCGGTGAGCTTCGCGCAGCGCGACGCCAACTTCGCCGATACGAACTTCAATCAGGTCGTGGCGCTCGTGCGATTGACCGGAAAACTCTAGGGTGGCGGTGATGCGACGACGGTTCAACCTCGCGGCGCTCTTGGCGGCCATCGGCCTGCTCGCCGCCTGCGCCGGTGCGGCGCCGCCGCTGCCGACCGAGGGCCCGCGCGAGGAATATCGTCTGGGCGCCGGCGACCATCTGCGGATCGACGTGTTCGGCGAGCCCGACCTATCGGGCGAGTACGACATCGACAGTGCGGGCGCGCTCGCGCTCAAGCTGGGCGGCCGGGTCGAGGCGCAAGGCAAGACGGCGCGCGCGCTGGAGCAGGCGATCGAACACCGACTTGCAGAGGGCTACGTCAAGGATCCGCACGTCACCGTCAGCGTGCTGACCTATCGACCGTTCTACATCCTGGGCGAGGTGCAGAAGCCCGGGCCCTATCCGTACGTTGCCGGCATGACGGTGGCGCATGCGGTGGCGATCGCCGGCGGCTACACCTATCGCGCATCCAAGCGCAGCATCACGGTCGCGCATTTCGGCGATCCCGAAGCGCGGCAGTACGCGGTCGGCGAGGCCAGTCCGGTGCTTCCCGGCGACCTGATCCGGGTGCCCGAACGCATGTTCTAGGCCCAGGCAAGAGACCAGGCCCGCCCGCGCGGACTAGCCGCGATTGGGGACGAACATATAGCCGCTGCCGCGCACCGTGCGGATCAGGCTCGGCTGGGTGGGATCGGGATCGAGCTTGCGCCGCAGGTTGCTGATGTGCACGTCGATGCTGCGATCGAGCGGCGCCCACTCGCGCCCAGCCGCCGTCGTCATCAGCTGGTCGCGCGTGACCGCCTTGCGCGGGTTGCGCGCCAGCAGCACGAGGATGCGGTACTCCGCTTGGGTCAGGTGCATGACCTTGCCCGCCTCGGTCTTGAGCTGCTGGCTCGCCATATCGAGCACCCAGCCGGAGAAGGTGACGACATCGCCCGCGGGCTCGTCCTGCGCCGGCGCCCGATCGGCCCGCCGCTTGATGCTGTGCAGCCGCGCCAACAGCTCGCGCAGGTCGAACGGCTTGGCGAGATAATCGTCGGCGCCGAGTTCGAGGCCGATCACCTTGTCGACCGTATCGCCCTTGCCGGTCAGCATGAGGACCGGGATCTCGCCGCGGGCGCGCAGCCAGCGCAAGGCCGTCCAGCCATCCTCGTCGGGCAGTCCGACGTCGAGGATGACGAGATCGACCTTGCTGCCCTCGACGGTCTTGCGCATGTCGGCGACGGTATCGACGACGACGACGATGTGGCCCTCGCGATCGAGATAGTTCTTGATGAGCTTCGCGACGGCAGGGTCGTCCTCGACGATCAGCACGTGCGGCTTGGGCCGCGCCTGGCCTTTCGTGTCTCGCGCTACAGCAGCCGTCATAGTGCCCCCCATTGATGCTGCGCCTTCCGCCATTCCCTGAACGCCCCTTTGTCCGGCTCTATCGAGCACTTGATTATCAGCTGTTCAATTGCACACCCTTACTGTTCTACACTCGATTGTCCTAACAAATTATCAATATGATTGACTACTTTTCATCTAAATCGGTTCCTTTGGCTTACAAAGATTTACATATTAAAGGTTGAAATCTTCGTGTCCGCGTCTTCAGTATGTTCACACTGTCTTCTCTCTCAAGGTCTATAAAGTCGCCCGGACAGTATTTCCAATAGGCGATTTGCCGCCGAACTGTTGAACCCGCGAGCATCTTACAATCGCTGACCAATCTTAACTGGGCTCGCCGTCGAGGCGGCTCGACACTCCCTGGTGCGCTCGCGAGCGCCGAACCGGGAGCCAGTGGCCATGAACATCTCGTCGGCCGACCGAAGCCGCTTCGCGATGCCGCGCGGCGCGCGCCTCTTCGCTGCGGACGGGCAGTGTCCCGGGAACGACCGGCTCGTGCGGTTCACCGGCATCACCCCGGACGTCGCCGATGAGATCGCGGCCGATATCGGTGTTTCCGCCGATGAGCCGCCTTCCGGCGCGTGATCTGCCGCGCAACGGACGCCGACACCCAGCGGTCCGAGTAGCCCTCGCGTGGCCAACCTCCCGACAGTCGCGCCGCGCGTCGGCTCCGCCAACCCGCTGTCCGCCGAGCTGCGTCGGCCGCGTCCGCTCCAGGTCTTGCGCCGACGCTTTTGGACCATCGCGGGCGCCTGCCTGCTGGGCGTCGTGACGGCCCTCGGCTATCTCAGCGTCGCGCCCTTCAAGTACACCGCCGAAGCCACGCTGTCGCTCGCCGTGCCCGACGGCCACGGCAACACCGATATCAAATCCGGCGGCTTCCTTGGCCTGGATCTGCCGACCATCCGGACCCAGGTGCAGGTGCTGGAATCGTGGAGCATGGCGGCTCAGGCGGTCGAGAAGCTCGGTCTGGTCGAGAGACCTCCGGCGCCGGAAGAGCCCACGTGGCTCGACCTGCCCTGGCTCGTCGAGGTGTCGTGGCTCACCGACTGGCTGGCCCACGTGTTCGGCCGCGAGCAGCACACGGCACGCTCCGCGATCTCCTACCGGTTGCTCGACGTCGTCGACGAGTTCCGGCGCGGCATATCCGTGGCGACCGACGGCCGGTCCTACGTCATCCAAGTGCGCTATCAGGCGCGCGATCCCAAGTTCGCCGAGGCGGCCGCCAATGCGCTGGCGCAGGTCTATCTCGACGACCAGCTCGAATACAAATCCGAAAGCCTCAGCCGGCTCAGCCGCTGGCTGACGCGACGCACCGAGGAAGCCAGGAACAAGCTGCATGATTCCGAGTGGGGGCTCAGCCTGTTGCGCCAGCAGAGCAACATCACCGAAACCAAAGGTCTGACGGTCAGCCAGCAACAGCTCGCCGAGCTGAACAGCCAGCTCGTGCTGGCGACCGCCGAACTCGCCCAGCGCGAGGCACGCGCGCGCAGCCTGCACGACATCGCGCGCGGCGCCGGCGACGCCGAGGCCGCGCCCGAGGTCCTCGCCTCGCCGCTGATTCAGCTCCTGCGCGATCAGGAAGCACAATTGCTGCGTCAGGCCGGAGAGATCGCCAGCCGTTACGGCGACAAGTATCCCGCCGCACGCGGCGTCCAGGTCGAGCTTGCCGATCTGCGGCGCAAGATCGCCGTCGAGGTCGACAAGATCGCGCAATCGATCGCCGCGGAAGCCGACGTCGCGCGCAGCCGCGTCCAGAGCCTCAAGGCCACGATCGCGGGCCTGCAGCGCACGGTCAGCACCGCCAACAGCGCGGACGTCCGCATCCACGAGCTCGAGCAACAGGTCGAGACCGACCGCGGCGAGCTCACGGCCTATATGACGCACGCGACCGAGGCGGCCGACGAGGAGCTGCTGGTGCGCGCCGACGCGCGGCTGGTCTCACCGGCGGTCGAGCCCGTCAAGCCGTCCGCGCCCAAGGCGCTGCTCGTGCTGGCGTTCGGGCTGGGCAGCGGCCTGATGGTCGGCTTGCTGCTTGCCGCGTTGCGCGACCGCACCGACGATCGGGCCCGCGGCATCGGCCAGACCGAGGCGATCACCGGGTTGCCGTGCCTCGGCCTGGTGCCGCACCTGAGCCGGGCGCGCGGCGGCCACGCGCCGGTGGAGGAGGTCATCGACCGGCCCGAGTCGCTGTTCTCCGAGGCCGTGCGCTCGGTCGGCGCGCTCCTGGAGGCGCGCTCGGCGGCCCGCGCACCGCGCGTCGTGCTGGTCACCTCGGCGCTGCCCAACGCGGGCAAGACGTTCTTCTCGATCTCGCTCGCGCGCAGCTCGGCGCTCGCCGGTCAGAAGGTGCTGCTGGTCGACTGCAACATGCGCGGCCCCGCGGTCGCGGCGATGCTGCAATGCTCCGACGGCGGCGGGCTCGAGGAAGTGGTGCGCGGGCGCGAGCTCGGCATGAATCCGATCCGCACCGACGTCGTCTCCGGGCTGCACGTGCTGCCGACCCAGCCGTCGGAGCGCCTGCACGAGGTGCTGTCGTCCCCGGCGCTCACGGCGCTGGTCGACGAGGCGCGTCGCCACTACGACCTCGTGATCCTCGACAGCCCGGCGCTGATGCAGGGTCCCGACGTCCTGATGCTGTGGCGGCTCGCCGACGTCGGTCTGGTCCTGGTGCCCTGGCGGCGGACGCGCCTCAACGCCTTGCTGCGCGCCTTGCATCGGCTCGTGGTGCGCGACGGCAAGCGGCTCGCGACCCTCCTCTCGGACGTGCCGCCCGCCGCGTACCGACGTTACGTGCGCGGTCGGGTGATGTGAGCGATGCCGTGTCGGAGACGCCAGTGACCATCGTCGCCGTGATCCAGGCCCGCCTCGGGTCGACCCGCCTGCCGGGCAAGGTCCTGCTCGATCTCGGCGGTCGGCCGGCGCTCGCATGGCTCGTGCGCGCCGCGCGCGCCATTCCCGGCATCGATCGGGTGCTCGTCGCGACCAGCGATCGGCCGAACGACGACCGGCTCGCCGCATGGTGCGATGGCGCAAATGTGGAATGCTGGCGTGGTCCCGAGGCCGACGTGCTCGAGCGCTTTCGGCAGGCTGCGGTGCGCTTCGACGCCGACCTGATCATGCGGCTGACCGCCGACTGTCCGTTGCTCGATCCGACGGTCGCCGGAATGCTGATCGCGCTGCAGCGCGCGACCGGTGCCGACTACGTATCGAACGTCGATCCGCGCAGCTGGCCCGACGGACTCGATTGCGAGCTCGTGACGCGCGCGGCGCTCGACATCGCAGCCGCCGAGGCCACGACGGCATACGACCGCGAGCATGTGACCCCGTACATACGGGCCAATCCGCGGCGCTTTCCGGCCGAGCGCCTGGCCTGCCCGATACCCGGCCTGAGCCAGGAACACTGGACCCTCGACCGGCCGGAGGATTTCGAGTTCCTGCAAGCGGTCATCGGCCGCCTGCCGAACGTCGACCGCCCGCCGGCGCTTGCCGAAGTGCTGCAGGTTCTCGCCGACGAGCCGAGGTTGCGCACGATCAACCGGATGCCGGCCGTCGCGGCCGGCGGTCATCCGGCGCCTGCCGGCGCGATCACGACGCACTCGACCGAGGCATCCCAGAAGCTGCTGGCGCGCGCTCTGAACGTGATCCCGCTGGGTGCGCAGACGCTGAGCAAGTCGCACGTGCAATTCCCGGCCGGCGCGCCGTATTTCCTCACCCACGGCAGCGGCGCCCGCGTTTGGGACGTCGACGGCAACCAATATGTCGACTTGATCTCCGCGCTGCTGCCGATCCTGCTCGGCTACCGCGATCCCGACGTGGATCAGGCGGTGCGCCGCCAGCTCGGCAACGGCGTCAGCTTCAGCCTGCCGACCGAGCTCGAGGTCGAGCTGGCGGAGCAGCTGGTCGCGCTCATCCCGGCGGCCGAGCAGGTCCGCTTCGGCAAGAACGGCACCGACGTGACCTCCGCCGCGACCCGGCTGGCGCGCGCGGTCACCGGGCGCGACCGCATCGCGGTCGGCGGCTATCATGGCTGGCAAGACTGGTCGATCGGCGGCACGCCGAACGACCGCGGCGTTCCGGGCGCGGTCAGGGCGTTGACCCACCGGTTCGCCTTCAATGACATCGCCGCGCTGCGCCAAACCCTCGAGGCGCATCCCGGCGAGTTCGCCGCGGTGATCCTCGAGCCGGTGGGCTTCGCCGAGCCCAAGCCCGGCTATCTCGAGGACGTGCGCCGGCTCACCCATCGCCACGGCGCGCTCCTCGTCTTCGACGAGATCGTCACGGGCTTTCGCATCGCGGCGGGCGGTGCGCAGGCCTATTACGGCGTCACGCCCGACCTCGCCTGCTTCGGCAAGGCCATGGCCAACGGCCTGCCCTTGTCCGCCCTGGTCGGCCGCGGCGACCTCATGCGCGAGCTCGAGACGGTGTTCTTCTCCGGCACGTTCGGCGGCGAGACCCTGTCGCTCGCGGCCGCGCTTGCGGTGCTCGCCAAGCTGCGGCGCGAGCCCGTGCTGGAGCGGCTGTGGCAGCGCGGCAGCGAGCTGTTCGCCGGCGCGACCGCCGAGATCGCGGCCGCGGGCTTGTCCGATACGATCGCGCTGGGCGGCCTCGCGCCGTGGAAGATCCTGGCGTTCTCGGACCATCCCGGCGGCAGCCGACAAGCCGTCAAGACCGTGCTGCTGCGCGAGATGCTGGCGCGCGGCGTGTTGATCGCCGCGAGCCACAACGTGACGGCCGCCCTCACGGACGCCGACGTCGGGCTCGTCCTCGGCGCCTGGCGCGGCGCGCTCGCGGTGGTCGGACAGGAGCTGGATCGCGGCGACCTCGACGCGCGCCTCGGCAACAGCCTGATACGCCCGCCGTTCCAGGCGCGCGCGGCGAGTTGACGCGATGCTCGCCGTCTTCCGCGCCGACGCCGATACCGCCACGGGCGGCGGGCATGTCGCGCGCTGCGCGTCGCTCGCGCTCGAGCTGAGGCGCCGCGGCTGGTGCAGCGCGCTTGCCGCGCGGGGCGGCGGCGCGGCGGTCCGCTTCGCCACCGCCGCGTTCGACGAGATCTGCGACATCGATGCCGACGGCGACGAGGCTGCCGACATGCGGGAGCGCTGGCCGAGCGGCTGCGCGATCGCGGTGGTCGATCACTATCGGCGCGACACGCGGCTCGAAGCCGCGCTGCGGCCCTGGGCGCAGCGGATCCTCGCGATCGACGATCTGGTCGATCGGCGACACGACTGCGATTTTCTGCTCGATACCTCGCTGAGTCGCGCGGCCGACGACTATGCCGATCTGGTGCCGCATCACGCACGGTTGATGATCGGGCCCGAGTTCGCGCTGTTGCGTCCCGACTTCCCGGCGGCGCGCGCGGCTCGCTTGCCCCGCGAGGGCGCTCCGGCGCGGTTCCGCGTCCTGATCATGTTCGGCGCCACCGATCCCGGCGGCGAATCGCTCCGTGTCGCCGCCGCGCTGGCCGCCAGCGACCTGCCGATCGAGATGGATCTGGTGATCGGACCGGCCGCCCCATCGCTGCGCGAGCTCGAGCGGCTGGCCGTCCGATCCCCGGTGCCGATCGATCTGTCGGTCGGCGCCACCGACATCGCACGCCGCATGGCCGAAGCCGACCTCGCGATCGGCGGCGCCGGGACGAGCAGCTGGGAACGCTGCTGCCTCGGCCTGCCCAGCATCGTCATCATCCTGGCGGAGAACCAGCGGCATGTCGCGCGCGGCCTCGCGGGTCACGGCGCCGCACGCCTGCTCGGTGCGGCGCCGCTCGTCGGCGGCGAGCAGATCGTCGCTGCGCTCGACGACCTGATCCGCCACGCCGACCGGCTGCAGGCGATGAGCCGCTCGGCGGCGGCGCTGTGCGACGGGCTCGGCGCCGTTCGCGTCGCGGATCTGATCACGAGACAGGACGCCTGACATGGCGCGGACCGTCGAGATCGCCGGACGGAAGATCGGCACGGACCAACCGCCCTATGTGATCGCCGAGCTGTCGGGCAATCACGGCGGCAGCCTGGCGCACGCCTGCGCGATCATCGAGGCCGCGGCTGCCGCCGGCGCGGATGCCATCAAGCTGCAAACCTATCGACCCGACACCATCACGCTCGATTGCGATCGACCGGATTTCCGCATCTCCGAAGGCACCTGGGCCGGACGCCGGCTGTTCGATCTCTACGCGGAGGCGCACACGCCCTGGGAATGGCATGCGCCGCTGTTCGCGTGCGCGCGGCGCGCCGGCGTGACGATCTTCAGCACCCCGTTCGACGAGACCGCGGTCGATCTGCTCGAGTCGCTCGATGCGCCGGCCTACAAGGTGGCGTCCTTCGAGATCGTCGACCTGCCCCTGATCGAGCGCATCGCGCGGACCGGCAAGCCGATGATCCTGTCGACCGGCATGGCCGGCCCGGACGAGATCGCCGAGGCCATGCGAGCCGCACGCGCGGGCGGCTGCGCCATACCGATCGTGCTGCATTGCATCAGCGGATACCCGACGCCGATCGGCGAGACCAACCTGCGCACGATCGGCGACCTCGCCGAGCGATTCGACGCGGTGGTCGGCCTGTCCGACCACACGCTCGGCATCACGGCCGCCACCGTGGCGGTCGCGCTCGGCGCCTCGGTGATCGAGAAGCACGTGACGATGCGGCGCGCCGACGGCGGCCCCGACGCCGCGTTCTCGCTCGAGCCGGCCGAGCTGCAACAGCTCGTCGCCGGGTGCCGGGACGCCTTCGCGGCGCTCGGCCGACCGACCTACGCGCTTCAGGCCAGCGAGCGGACCAACCGGCGCTTTCGCCGCTCGCTCTATGCCGTTGCCGACATCGCACCCGGCGAGCTCCTCACGGCGGCCAATGTGCGATCGATCCGACCCGGCTTCGGCCTGCCGCCGAAGCATCTGGGCGCGCTCCTGGGCCGCACCGCGGCGCGGTCCATCGCACGCGGCGACGCGCTCGACTGGTCGATGGTGGACGGCGGTCGCCCCATCGGAACGGAGCCATGACGGCGCTCGCCGCCGCGAGCGCGCTGCGGACGCATTTCGGCGCCGGCGCGCGCTTCATCGGCAGCTTCGGCACCGCCAAGGCGACCGCGCTCGCCGGACCGCTGCTGCTGGCGCGCCTGCTGGCGCCGGCCGAGTATGGCGCGGTCGAGCTCGCCCTCAGCATCGGCCTGCTGATCGGCGTCGTCGGTTCGCTCGGGTTGCCGCTCGCCGTGCCGCAGCTCTACCTGACCTTGGCCCGTCGCCGCGTCGAGGACCTTCTGGCCTTCCAAGTGCTGACGGTCATCGGCGTCTCGGCGCTCGCCGGCGTCGCATTGTGGCGCCTGCAGCTGTCGGCCAGCCTCGTGCTCGGCACGGTGCTCGCCGGACTGTTCTCGGCGCAGTCCGCGCTCAGCGCCTATTGCCGCGTGCGTCAGCTGCGCACCGTGTCCGCCTGGGTCGACAATCTGTGCCTCATCCTGGTGCCGGCGCTCGCGCTCGGCGACCTCGCCGCGGGCCATCGATCGATGTCGACCTTGTCGGGGAGCTGCGTCGCCGCGGCACTGCTCGTCGGTGCCGCCGCGTTCGTGGTCCTGCGGCGCCATTGGCGACCCGGATTCGGAGCCGCCTATCGGGATGCGGTCGGCCGCGGCAGCGCCATGATGGTCAACGCACTGCTGGTGTTCGGCGTCACGAGCAGCCTCAGGCTGTTCATCGGCTTCTACCTGCCGCTCGACGACGTTGCGGTCTATTCGCTGTGCGCGCGCATTTGCCTGGCGCTCGTGATGGTTCACCAGCTCGCCGCGACCGGCCTGTTCGCGCAGATCTATGGCTTGGCGCCCGACCGGTGCGACCGTTGGTTCTCGCTTTGCCTCGGCGGACTCGTCGCGTTCGGCGTCGTGCTGATCGCCGGCGCCAACCTGTTCGCGACCCACTGGCGCTGGGGCGCGCTCGACATGTCGGCGTTGCGCATCGTCTTTCCGATCGTGTGCGCGCAGACCGTGCTCTGGATCGTCAGCGCCTGGCTCGACATGCTGGTCAACCGCGAAGGCCTGGCCGGATGGAGCGCGGGCATGCTCGCCGTGCTGCTCGCCGGCTTCACGGGCTGCGTCGCCGGGCTCGACGCGCTCGGTGCGCTGCGTCTCTCGACGGTGAACCTGCTGTTCGCCGGCTTCCTGTTCGCCGCGGTGATGGGACAGGTCCGGCTGCTGGCGCATCGCGGCCTGCGTCTGCCGCGCCTGCAGCGGGTGCTGCTGGCCGTGCCGGCGTTGACGCTGGCGGCATTGCTGTGAGGCCGCTGCGCCCCATCGTGGCATGCGTCCTGCGCAGCGGTCCGGTGCGCTGGCCGGTGCGCGCCATCATCGCCGGCACGCGCGCGACGACGCGGCTTGCCGGCTTGGCGCGGCTCCAGGCGTTGGCGCCGCACGCGGGCGATTGCGTCTGCCACTGGAGCGCCGAGCTGAAATACCCCGAGCGGATCCGGTTCGGGCGGCGCGTCGTCATCGGCCCGCGCTGCACGCTCGGCGCCAGCGCGCCGATCGTGCTCGGCGACCACGTCCGATTGTCCAAGGGGGTCGTGATCGAGACCGCCGGCCTCGATTTCACGACGCCGCCGCCTTACCGCCATCGCGCGGCGCCGATCACGGTCGGCGACGGCGTCTGGCTCGGCGCCGGCGCCGTCGTGCTCGGCGGCGTCACGATCGGTCGCAACGCGGTCGTCGGTGCCGGCGTGGTCGTGACGCGCGACGTTCCGGAAGGCTCCATCGTGGTCGGCGCCGCCGTCCGGGTGAAGCAGCGATGATGCGGCGCTGGCTCACGTGCCTCGTCGTCCTAGGACTGCCCACGCGCTGGAAGCCGGCCCTCTTGACGGCGCTGGGCCATCGCGTCCACCGCCGGGCCCGCATCCGCTGCAGCCTCGTGCTCGCCGATCGCCTGATGCTCGGCGCAGATGCCTCGATCGGGCGCTTCAATCTGCTGGCATGCCGGCGCATCGTCATGCGGCCGGGCGCCGCGATCGGCTCGCTCAACATGGTGCGCGGACCGCTCGATCTGTGGCTCGACACGCGTGCAGCGATCGGCCACCGCAACGTGATCACCCGCGCGCGTCACCCGGTGTCGTACGGCGCCGCGCAGCTCCGCCTCGGCGAGCTCAGCAAGCTGACCAGCGGGCATCACGTCGATTGCATGCAGAGCGTGCGGCTCGGCCGCTTCAGCACCATCGCCGGGCTCGGCTCCCAGCTCTGGACGCACGGCTACGCCCACGCCTCGACCGGACGCAACCGCGCGCGCATCGACGGGCGCATCCGCATCGGCGACAACGTCTATGTCGGATCACACTGCTGCCTGTCGGCGGGGATCACGATCGCCGACGCGGTGACGATCGGCGGTCATTCGAGCGTCGCGGGTGACCTGCTCGCCCCCGGGCTCTATGTCAGCCAGCCCCTGCGGCACCTGCCCTATGTGCCGTTCGAGCAGCTCGATCGGCTGGCGCGCCTGCCCGACGCCGGCCTGGTCGAGCCGGTCTACTGGAAGGGTCGCGCGCAGCCGCGCGCGGCCGCGGCCCACGTGCGGAGAGTGCAATGATCGGGCGCGCGTTTCGGCAACTGCCGCACCTGCTCGACCAACGCTGGCGCAAGTTCTACACCCAGCGCCTGGTGCTCGATCCGGTACGCCGCCGCGCTGCGGCGCGCTGGCTGGCGCGTCGACGGCCCTGCTCGAGCGAGCCGCCCGGCGGCACGCTTGCCGCCGCGACCGCCGCCGATATCAATCTGCACGGTTTCGCCATGCTCGATCCGCGCCTCGGCGGGACACAGCTCGACGACGTCGTCGAGCATCTGACGCGCTACCCGTGCCAGGATCCCTACCGCCCCGAGCTGGGCGCGTTCGATCCGACCAAGCGCGCGCCGGCGCCGACCCACGTCGCCTTCTATCCGCCCGAGGTGGTCGTGTCGGCGCCCCACGTCTTCACGCTCGCCAACGACCCCCTCATCCTGGCGGTCGTCGAGCGCGTGCTCGGCTGCAAGCCGACGATCGGCTACCTCGCCGCCTGGTGGTCGATCAAGGGGCATGACCACGGCGAGCAGGCCGAGCTGTTCCACCGCGACGTCGACGACTGGCGTTTCCTCAAGCTGTTCGTCTACTTGACCGACGTCGACGACGAGGCCGGCCCGCACGCCTACGTGTCCGGCTCGCAGTCGATCCCCAAGCTCAAGCGCATCCGACGCTATTCCGAGGCCGAGGTGACCCAAACGTTCGGCCCGGGTGCCATCAAGCTGTTTCGCGGGCCGCGCGGCACGACGTTCCTCGAGGATACTTTCGGCCTGCATCGCGGCTTGCCGCCGCGCACGCGCAACCGGCTGGTCCTGCAGGTGGTCTACAGCCTCGGCGCGCTGCCCTATGGGCCGCGGCGACCGTTCGACGCGCGCGGCCTCGCCCCCGACGCGATCGCGAGCTACGCGCGCGAACCGTACGTCAACCGCGTTTATTTGACGGACTGATCGGCGCGGCTCAGGCGGCCAGCTCGACGCCGCCCAGGACCTCGCGCACCCCTTCCAACGGCAGCCGCACGACGAAGGTCGTGCCGACGCCCGGCTCCGATTCGACCTGGATCGAGCCACCGTGCTTCTGCACCACGATGGTGTGGCAGATCGCCAACCCCTGACCGGTGCCCTTGCCAGGTGCCTTGGTCGTGAAGAACGGATCGAAGATGCGCTCGCGGATCTCGGCCGGGATGCCGGTGCCGGTGTCCGATACCCGGATCTCGGCCCAGCCGTCGACGCACGCGGTCGCGACCGCGATCTTGCCGATGCCCGCGCCCTTGGCCTCGATGGCGTGTGCCGCATTGACGATCAGGTTCAGGATGACCTGATTGATCTCGCCGCCGCGACACGGCACCGGCGGCAGATCGGGCGCCAGCGCGGTCTCCAGCTCGGCGACGTATTTCCACTGGTTGCGGCTGACCGTGATGGTCGTCTCGATGGCGTGGTTGAGGTCGATCGCGGAGACCTCCTTGACGTCGGGATGCGAGAATTCCTTCACCGCGAGCACGATCTGCCGGATGCGATCGACACCGTCGAGCGACTGGGCGATCGCGGTCGGAATCTCGTCGCGCAGGAAGTCGAGGTCGGCGGCCGCCTCGGCCGCACGCAACGCGCCCGCGAGCGGCGCCAGGTTCGGCTCGGCCTCGGCGGCGGCGCCCAACTCGGCGGCGCGATCCAGCACGATGCAGACGTCGGCGAAGCTCGCCTCCAGGAACCGCACGTTGTCGCCGACATACTGGGTCGGCGTATTGATCTCGTGTGCAATGCCGCCGGCGAGCGTGCCGAGCGCTTCCAGCTTCTGCGCCTGGCGCAGCTGCACCTCCATCTCGTGCTGCTCGCGTTCGATCAGGGCGGCTCGTTCGGCGTTGGCGCGCAACGTCTCGATGGCGTGCGCCAGCCTGCCGACCTCGTCGCGCCGCGGCAGCTCCGGCACATCGACGCTGCGATCGCCTTCCGCCAGCCGGACCACGATCCGGGTCAGCGCCTCGAGCGGCGACATCACCTTCCGGCGCAACAGCAGCACCCCGCCCAGCGAGGCGACGACGAGGAACAGGATCAGCCCCATCGCCTGTATCAGCTCGAGCCACGCCTCCTGCACGTCGCGCGCGGCAGCGGCGGCGGCCTGGCTCAGCGCGGCGTCGCGCACCGCGCTGATCGTCTCGATCGCCGGCACATGGACCTGACGCACCTGGCTCGGGGTCATGCCGAGCGCGACGCCGCGGCGCCCGTCGGCCACGATCTTGGCGTAGAGCGCTTCGGTCGTCCCGAAATACTCGCGCTGCGCCGCGGCCATCGCCCGGTCGAGCCCGGCGTCGGCAACCCTGCCCTGCGCAACCGCGATCTGCCGGCTGACTGCGACCAACTGTTGGAGGCGGCGCCAGATCGTGTGGACGCGGCCCGAATTGTCGCCCAGCACCTCGCTCGTCTCCGCCGTGATCGGACGATTGGCGGCGACGACGTCGATTATCCGGCTGGCGCGGCGACCCGCATAGTCGCGCATGATGGCGGCCAGGCGTGCCAGCTCGATATAGCTGCGCGCCAGCGGCCCGGCTCCGGCGGTCGCCTCGCGCTCGACGCGATCGGACACCGAATCGAGCCGGTCCATCGCCTCGACGAGCTGATCCACGTAGGCGTGCGCCAAGCTGACGTCGACCCGCTTGGACGCGATCTGGGCGAGCGCGCGTGCGCGCAAGGTCAGCGAATTCGCTTTGATCTGCTCGACCTGCTCGACGGCGAGCTCGTTTCCCGGAACCGCGCCGAGCCGGCTCAGGCTTTGATCGAAGGCGCGGTCGGTCGCTGTCTGAATCGTCTGCGCATCGTCGATGGCCGCGGCATCGCCGATCATTCGCGCGTTGAAATAGCCGCGCTCGCGCGACGCGGTCTGCTGGATGAGCAACATGGCCGCAAAGGCGTCGGTCATCCGCACCGTGCTGCGCGCTTCGGTGAGCGTGTCGTACTCGATGACCATGACGGCCGTGGCCGCGGCGATCGCAGCCGCCATGACGACGCTCATGAACAGCAGGATGTAGGCCTTGATCGACATTCATGTCTCCTGACGGCGACGTCCGGCGGAAGCGCGCACCGGTCGCACCGCATCCCGATTGCGCGCGCCTCAGTCTCCGTGCCGATGGCGGCGCTGCGGCGGATTGCTCACCGGGACAAGCACCCGCTGCCGCGGCATCGACCGTCCCATGCGCGTGTCGTCCAACGCCCCCGCCCGCTCGACCGGCCAATAGACGAGCAGGAAGAAGAAGCCGGCAGCCGCCGCCAGGATCGCGGCGGCAAGGCCCGGCACCAGCATGGCAAACGTGCTCGGCACCACGATCGCCCCGACATAGAGCCGTTCTGCCAGCCGATCGCCGGCACGCCGCCACAAGACATGGTGGAGATGGGTGTCGTCGGCCTTGAAGGGAGCCATGTGGAGCCAGGTCCGACGGATCAGGACGCGCGCGGCGTCGAGCATCGGCAGCAGGAACACGACCATCGCCTGGTCGAACGCCAGCGCGTGCGGGTGACGGCCGTGCAACGTCAGAGCGAACAACGCCGCGCCCGATCCCACGACGTACGCGCCGGCGTCGCCGGCGAACAGCTGGCCGCGCAGATTCAGCCTCAGGAACAGGAGCAGCGATCCGATCAGCCCGGTGAACACCCAGATCGGCATGATCCCGGTGGTGACCTCGAGCAGCACGAGCCACCACAGCGCGTTGGCACCGAGGATCCCGTTGCGGCCGTCCATCAGGTTGACCGAGAAGATGAAGAAGACGACGCCGAGCACCGTCAAAATGAAGGCGGTGACCGGCGGCAGCGCGAAGCTCCAGCCGCCGATCTCGATGGTCCGGATCACCAGCTCGTCGTTGAACGCCAGCATCGCGCCGCACGCCGCGATCGACAGCAGCAGACGCGACGACGCCCGCAGGCCGCACCGATCGTCGACCGCACCGAGCGCGAAGTGGAACAGCACCAGGAGGAAACCCGAGACGACCAGACGATCCGGCGCGCCGCCGATCGCGCAGGACACCAGCGCGAGCACGGCGAGCGCGGCCATCAGCGCGACGCCGCCGATGCGCGGCGTGGGCCGCGCATGGATCTTGCGTTGGCCGTCCGGGCGATCGATCAACCCGAGGCGATCGGCCAGCACCGACGCGCGGCTCAAGACGACCCAGGCGGCGGCCAGGCACAGCGCAACGGCGGCGATCGGCAGCATGATCGGCTCCCTCAGTGAACGGTGGCCCAACGGGCCGGGTTGAGGTATTGCGCGTCCTGGAACGCCAGCGCGGAAAAGTCGATTCGACTGTCGTCGATCGACTGGCAGCTCGACAGGATGTCGACGAACTCGTCGGGTCGATTGGCGCCAACCAGCACGCAATCGATCTCGGGGACCGACAGCGCGAACTTCAGGCACGCGGCCAGCGGCGTGCAATGGGCGTCCCGGCAGCTCCGTCCGAACCGATCGAGCGCGGACGCGACGGGCAAGAGCGGCCCAGGCAACGTCCCGGGCGCCATCAAGAGCAGGCCCTGCAGGAAGATCGACCGCGCATGGATTTCGACGCCCCGGCACTTCAGCCAGGCGAGATGGCCGGAATCGAGCAGCCGTTGATCGGCGACGCTCAACGGCAGCTGGACGATATCGAACGGAAACACCTCGAACGCCGCCTCGAGCTCCGCGGCGTCGTAGACCGATACGCCGATCTTGGACACGAACCCGTGGTCGCGCAGCCGTTGCAGCTCGTCGACCACGTGCTCGGCGCCGGGCCGCTGCAGCAGCTCGCCGTGGTGGATCAGCAGGCCGTGGATGGAAGGCTGACGCATCGCCTCGAGCGATTGCATGAAACGCTCGGCGACCCGGCGCGCGTGCACCCGGCTGATCACCGAGTCGGCGATCGGCAGAGTCTTGGTGACGATGCGGAAGGCTTTCAGGTATCCCATCGCCTTGCCGATCTCGCGCTCGGCATCGCCATAGGCCGCAGCCGTGTCCAAGACGCCGATCCCGGCAAGCCACGCGAGATCGAGCATCTCATCGATGTCGTGCGCCGTCGGACGGCCGTGCTGGTTCGAAACGCCGTAGGACGATCCGAACTGCGCGGTGCCGAGGCCGATGCGACTCAACATGCTTCACCTATTGCGGTGGTTACGGCGTAGATCACGCGCTCGACGTCGTCGTCGCTCATGCCCTGATGCAGCGGTAGCGAGAGGCACTCCGCGTAGTACCGGTCGGCGACCGGGAAGCCGCGGTCCGCGGCGACGGCGCGCCCGCGATGGAACGGATGATGATGCACGGGGACGTAATGAACTTGCGATCCGACCCCCTGCGACGCCAGGCGCTCCATGAACCGCTTGCGCGAGGTACACAACTTGCCGAAATCGATGCGCAGCACGTAGAGGTGCAGGGCCGAGCGCGCGCGGTCGCCGGCGCCCGACTGCGGGATCGCGACGTGCGGCAGCGCGACGAACATCGCGTCGTAGCGCTCGGCGATCGCACGACGACGCGCGTTGAAGACCTCGAGCTTGCCGAGCTGGGACAAGCCGAGCGCGGCCTGCAGATCGGACATCCGATAGTTGAAGCCGAGCAGCTGTTGCTCGTAGTACCAGGGCCGGACCGCATCGGCTTCGAACGCCGCCTCGACGTCGCTCAGACGGTCGGGCGCATGCTCGATGCCGTGGCTGCGCAGCAGGCGCAGCAGGCGGGCGAGCTCGGGCTGATTCGTGACGATCGCGCCCCCCTCGGCCGTGGTGATCGGTTTCACGGGGTGAAACGAGAACACCGCCATCTCGGAATAGGCGCCGCAACCGACCGGCCGGCCATCCTCGTAGGCGCCGCCGAGCGCATGGCACGCGTCCTCGACGATGATCCGCGGGCCGCTGATCCGACGCAGCGCGCCCATGGCGTGCGCCAAGCCGGCGTAATGAACCGGCATGACGAGCTCGATCTCGGGGTGCGCGCCGAGCGCCGCGCTCGCGGCATGGGGCGACAATCCGAGCGCCTCGTGATCGATGTCGGCGAGCGCGACGTCGGCGCCGCAATAGACCATGGCGTTGGCGCTGGCGACGAAGGTGAGCGGGGTCGTCAGACCGACCGCTCCCGGCTTGAGCCCGGCGGCCAGGCATGCGAGATGAAGCGCCGCAGTGCCGCTGCTGACGGCGACGCAGAAGCGCGCCCCTACCCGTTCGGCGAGCGCCGCCTCGAAACGCTCGACCGCCGGACCGCGGGTCAAGAAGTCGCTGCGCAGCACCTCGACCACCGCCGCCACGTCATCGTCGCCGATCAGCTGGCGTCCGTAGCCGAGATATCGCGATCCCTGTGCCACCTCGAGAGCGTCGAGCATCATCAACCTGCCAGGGCCTCGAGCCGCTCGCCGGACGCCCAATCGTCGTTGTTGTCGCTGCGGTACTCGAAGTCGTCCTTTACCCGGCGGCCGATCTCGCCGCCGAGGACGAGGTCGTTCGAGGTGTCCCACAGGCGGACCGCCGAGCGGATCACGTAGAAATCATTGAATTCGACCGTGTGCGGCGCTTCGTCCCGGGGCACCAGCGTCTCGTGAAGCTTCTCTCCGGGGCGGATGCCGACCACTTCCTGGCGGCACTCGGGACCGATCACCGAGGCGAGCTCGGTCACGCGCATCGAGGGGATCTTGGGCACGAAGATCTCGCCCCCGCGCATAACCCGGATCGCCCGATCGACGTAGCGCACCCCCTCCTCGACGGTGAGCCAGAACCGGGTCATGCGCGGATCGGTGATCGGCAGCACGCCCGAAGAGCGGCGGCTCTTGAAGAACGGGATCACGCTGCCGCGCGACCCGATCACGTTGCCGTAGCGGACGATCGAGAAGCGCGTCGGGGTGTTCGCAGAGAGATGATTCGCGGCGATGAACAGCTTGTCCGAGCAGAGCTTGGTCGCACCGTAGAGATTGAGGGGATTGACCGCCTTGTCGGTCGATAGGGCGACCACCCGGCGGACGCCCACGTCGATACAGGCGTTGATGACGTTCTCCGCGCCCATGACGTTCGTCTTGATGCATTCGATCGGGTTGTACTCGGCCGCCGGAACCTGCTTCAGCGCCGCAGCGTGAACAACCACGTCGATCCCGGACAGCGCCCGGCGCAGGCGATCGACGTCACGCACGTCGCCGATGAAATAGCGGAGCTCCTTCGGCCAGAAGCGCTGCTGCATCTCGAACTGCTTGAGCTCGTCGCGCGAATACACGACGACCCGCCGCGGCTTGTAGGCCTCGAACAGATGGCGGACGAAGGCTTGGCCGAACGAGCCCGTGCCTCCGGTCACGAGAACCGAGCTGCCGTTCAGGTCGATCGGGGCTTCCTGTGTCACCGCGCACCTCCCGCTTCGTTGCAGGAAGTATGGCGGCGATCCTCCGCGTGACCGAAGACAAGAAAGATAAATATTGGTGAGGTTTGCGGCGACTCGCCGCCTTCGGGCTGTGGGAATGTAAGAATCGGCTCAGGAATCGTCGTCGAGCGTGAGCAAACGTAAGAAATTGTAAGGCGTCGGGATTCGCCATTCGCGCGAGGATAAGATGGCGGGACGCACGAGGACCGCGATGTCGAAGATCGCCGGCATATTGGTCGACGGTGCGCCGGTCGATAAGGGCGCGCTGCGCGACTACCTGGACCATCGCGAGGTCCTCAACGTGCGCGATTTCGGCGCCACGCCCGACGATGTCGACGCGGCCACGGCGATCCAGGCCGCCATCGACCAAGCCGCCGGGCGCACCGTCTGCGTGCCCGCCGGACGCTACCGGATCGCGACGCCGCTGCATTATCGAGCGCCCGCGATCGTCGACGGACACGTCCCGGGTTTGCGTCTGATCGGCGCCGGCCCGGGCCTCAGCATTCTCGAGTGCCGCGTGGGCGGTGGCGCCGCACTGCGCATCGAGCAGTCGATCGGCTACACGTTCTCGCAGAATGGCCTGATCGCGGACCTCGATCTCGTCGGCGCAGGAGCCGCGTTGCCGGACGCGGACGGCGTCTACTGCTCGGGAGCGTGGCACTACCGGATGCGCAACGTGCGGATCCGGGGGTTCGGGCGACACGGCATCACCTGCCCCTACCGTCACGATCTGGGCTACACCCTGGACGCGGTAGCGCTGACGGGCGGATCGGATCGGCTGATCCGGCGCCGGGGCGGCTTCATGACGCGGCTGCGTCCCGGCGATCGCATCGCCGGGCCCGGCATCGCCGAGTCGGCGAGCGTTCTCGAGGTCCTCGACGACATGACGATCCGCGCGTCGATCCCGGCGACTCGAACCGCGGTCGTCGACCTCACGTTCGGCGGCAACACCGACGCCTTCCAGACCATCCTGCATCTCGAGAGCTGCGCCATCGAGCAGTGCGGCGGGTGGGGAATCGACGGCAGCGGCGGGCTCGGCCTCCTGCTGTCGTGGTCGGACAGCGCCGTGCAGGAGTGTCGACGAGGCGGCGTGATGGTGGGCGGCGGCACGCGGCTCATGCGCGGCGTCATCGCGGCGAACGGTGCCGACGGGGGGCCCGATGCGGCCGGGCTGCGCCTGATCCGCGCGCCCGGCACGCCGCAGCTCCTGCACGTCGAGAACATCGAGTTCGACAGCAACCAGGCCACGCAGGCGTGGATCAACTACGCCGCCAACGCGCGCTTCTACCAATGCCGGTTCATCTCCCACGTCTATCCCGGCCGCGGCATGGTGCCGGACACGGGCGTGCGGCTCGGCGGCCGCGACGGCGAGGCCGGCAATGCGCGCAACGTCGAGTTCGATCAGTGCGCCTGGCGCGCCGACGCGCAGTACGACCTGCCGTATACCGCCATCGGATTCGGAACGCCCGGGAGCTACGCCAACGTGCGGGTGCGCGACCCATTGTGGATCACCCTGGTGCCGCCGCATCACGTCAAATACGCGCCGGAGCCCCATCCCGACAGCGCGGTGCGCATCGACGAAGCGGGATCCGTGACCTTGGCAGCAAGTCCCGGCCGACCCATGCTGCTGCTTCGCAAGCTCGCACCGCAGACCATCGCGCCCAACGTCGAGACCACGCTCGTGTTCGAGTCGACGCTGCAGAACCGCGGTTTCGCCGGATCGGCCGCGCCGCTGGCGCACGTCTATGCCGTCGAGGTCTGGTTCGCGATCGCGGGCCTGAGCGCGGGCGACGAGGTCGCCATCACGCTGACGCTCGACGACGCGCCTTGGCGGCGAGGCTTTTTCCCGGCTGCCGGTCTCGCGCGTCAAACCTTCGAGCTGCGCTGCACCGCGCCGCTACCGGCGGGTGGACGCATCGGCGTCCGCGCGCGCATCCGGGCGCGCGACGCCTTGACGGTGCCCGGCGGTGCGGGAACCGCCGGCCTCAGCGTCGTCGCGCTCACGTAGCGGCAGGCGTCGGCCACGGCCGGTCGTTGAAGCAACTGACCAATATGACGTCCATCGGCGCGCCATCGACCAGATAGTGGTCGCGCAGACGGCCTTCGACCGTCCAACCGCCGCGCGTGTAGGCCTTGAGAGATCCGGTGTTGGCGGCCAGGATGGCGCCGTGCAGCTTGCGCAGCCCGAACATCTCGAATGCGACGCGCGACCCCAGCGCGATCGCTTCGGCGGCCAGGCCTTGACCCCAACAGCTTCGGTCGCCGATCACCGTCACGAGGTCGGCGATCTGGTGGGTCCGATTGATGGGGCCGATCTTGACGTTGCCGACGTGGACGCCGGTCTGCTTCAGGCAGACGGCGTACATGAAGTAGCGGCCGGTCTCGTGGCCGGCGCGCAGATAAGCCTTCGATTCCTCGGTGCTGAAATTCCGTGATTCGAGGAACTGGGTGACGCTCGGATCGGCGAACCAGGCCGCGTAGCGCTCGTTGATGTCGGACTCGAGCAGCGGCCGCAGAAATAATCGCGCGGCATAGTAGCGATCGTCGACACGTTCATCGTCACGCGCGTGAGGCATCTCGGTCGGCGCCGCGAAGGGCGCTCCGCGCGTCTCCTGCCGCTCGCGGTGCCATTCGGTCATCTGGCCGTGCGTCTCCGTCATCTCGAAGCCCGCCGCACGCGCGATCGCCTGGGACGCGACGTTGTCCTGCCGGATGTCGGCACGCAGCGGCCGACCCGAGACGCGCTCGGACGCCAGCCGAACCATGCGGCGGCCGAACCCGCGGCCGCGCCATTCCGGCGCGATCGTCCATGACAAGGTCGACTCGTCGGTGCCGCGATCGATCCTCACGGTTCCGACGGGCACGCCGTCGAGCTCGGCGATCAGCAGGTCGCACGAGGGATCGACCAGCACCTTGCCCAGCCAGTGCATGTGGCTGTCCCACTTCACCGCGCCGCGATCGTGCGAGTTGGCGCGCGTCTGCGGGTCGTTGCGCCACTGCATGAGGAGCTGCGCATCGCCGATGGTCGCCGCACGCAGGGCCAGGCGGTCGGCCGCGCCAGCGGACGCTGTCGTGCAGGCGGGCTCGCTGCGCATCTCGATCATCTCATGCGCCTCGATGGCCCGCGCCGACGACCGGCGCGGGCCCTCGGGTGCCCGGCCACGCGGCCGCCGCCGCCTCGCGCACGTGACGCCGCGCCAGTGTGCAACAGCAATTGGCGCCGTGCCGCATCTCGGCGATGGTCGGACCCTTCGCCTGAGCGAACCAGGCCTGCATCGCCTCGCGGCGGGCTTCGGCAGGCGTCGGATGATCGTTGAGCTCGCGGATCGACATCGATGCTGACTCCCGGCGACGTCCGATCTGTCGTCATGCCTCTTGCGAGACCGTCGACGGCAGCCTACGCGGGATGCCGTCGCGGGCACGTTAAGTCTTGTAACGAATGGTCAGACGGCCGGTACGCAACGAGGGGAAAACCGGGGGGAAACCGGGGAGAAACTCCCGCGACCCTGACCGACCGATACATTTTCTAACATGTCCTGGCTTGGGTGCCGTCCGGTCGACCGCTATCGATTGAGCGTGATCGCAACCGCACGCGGAATACGGCCATGGACAGCTTGCTCACCGTCTCGCCCGGACGCGCCGACGAGTCCACGTCTCGTCGCCGTCGTACCGGCCAGCCGCTGAAGATCCTCCATGTCGGCAAATTCATGCCGCCGAGCTTCGGCGGCATGGAGCGCGCCCTGCATGCCATGGCGACCGGCATGGCGGACCGCGGTCACGCGGTGCGCGTCCTGGCGCACGCCGATGGCGGCGCGCCCGAGATTTCCGACGAGGCCGGCGTTCGCGTCATGCGCGCACCCTACGCGCTGCGCTTTGGAACCATGCCGCTCTCGCTGACCTATCTCGACACCTATCGGCGCTGGAGCCGATGGGCCGACATCGTGCATTTCCACGAGCCGTTCCCGCCGGCGTCGATCGGATTCTGTCTCCTGCCGACGCCCCCGCGCGTGGTCGTGAGCTGGCATAGCGACATCGTACGGCAACGCCTGCTGCGACCCATCGCCCAATTCTTCCAATCGCGCCTGTGCGCGCATGCCTCGCGCATCATCTCGTCGACCGCGCAGCTGCGCGACCGCTCCCCGATGCTCGCCCGCTGGCGCGACAAATGCGCGGTGATCGGCTTCGGCCTCGACACCGCCCCGTTCCAGCGCGCCTGTTCCGATCGTGCCGGCATCGAGGCATGGCGTCGGCGCTACGGTGGCCGCTTCGCGCTCGCCGTCGGTCGCCTGGTCTCCTACAAGGGCTTCGACGTGCTGCTCCAGGCGTTGGCGGCGACCGACGCGCGCCTCGTGATCGTCGGCGAGGGACCGCTCGATGCCGATCTCCGCCGGCAGTGCGCCGCCCTCGGCCTCGCCGATCGGGTCGTTTTCGCCGGCGGTGTCGCCGATCGCGACCTGCCCGGACACTACGCCGCCTGCGAATTCCTGGTCTTGCCGTCGGTGTCGGCGGCGGAAACGTTCGGCATCGTCCAGATCGAGGCGATGGCCTGCGGCAAGCCGGTGATCAACACGGATCTGCCGACCGGCGTGCCCGAGGTGAGCCTCGATGGCGTCACCGGCATCACCGTGCCGCCGGGCGACGCCGACGCCCTGGCGACCGCGCTCGACCGGCTCTGGCACGATCCTTCGCTGACCGCGGCGCTCGGCGAGCGCGCCCGCGCCCGCGTCGAGACCTGCTATGCCCGAGAAGCGACGGCCGTGGCGCTCGAGAGCCTCTACCGCGCGGTGATGCGAGCCCGTCCGTCGGCCGCCGCACCGTCGATCAACGAGATGCCGATCCCGATCAGCGAGAGCGCCACGATCGTATAGAGCCCCTGCGCCGCCACGATGAAGGTGGTCACCGGCATCAGGAACACGACGATCGTCATGTAGGCGTGCAGCGGAAACCACACGGCGGTGCGTCGGCGTGCCGCCAGCCACAAGACGGCGCATACCCAACCGAAGCCGAACATCACCGGGACGCCGAGCCAGCCGAAGTCGACGAACAGCGGCACGAAGAACGTCGCGAAGACGCCGGTGCGGATGTCGACGCTCTGCACACGCTCGACCACGGCGGTGTCGCCGGTCAGCAAGCTCACCAGCTTGAAGAGGTGAAAGAAGTTGTAGGCGCCGAAGAGCGGTCGATCGGGCAGCCGGTCGAAAATGTACATCAGCTCGTAGCCGGAATGGCAATAGTACTGCGTGACGTGGACGGCGATCGAGGCGAGCAGCCGGACCATCGGGTCGCCGGACGCCATGAGGTCCTCCGCCCACGCGGCGGGCGGCACGGTGAAGGCATAGCCCGAGGTCTGCGACGACGCCGCGATGTCGAGGCCGGCCGCCTCGAGTCGCATCTGGAAGATCAGAAATAGGCAATACAGCAGCACCAGGCTGCCGCCGTAGAAGACCAACGGCCGACGCAGAAACCCGAAGGCGTCCAAAATCAGCTGACGGGACTGCAGGACGAAGCCGAAGCTGATCAGCATCAAGGACCGCGAGCCCTGCACGCCGGCCTCGAAGGCGGGATAGAGGAACACCAGATAGGCGGCGGCGGCCAGCAGCGCGCTGCGGCGGCGCGCAGGCAGCAGGTAGTAGGTGATCAGAGCCGCGAACGCGGCCGGATAGAGCGCGGCGCTAAGCGCCGAGAGCAGCGATGCCTGGGTCGACTGCAGCTGCTCGCGGACCGCGGCGAAGTCATCGCCGAGCTCGACCTGCCGAACGACGAAACGATCGATGACGCGCAAGCCGACGCCGAGACATGCGACGCCGAGGACGAACAGATACGCGGGAAGACCGATCGGTCGGATCGACAGCGGCGTCGGCAGATTGTCGATCGATCCATGCATCCGGCGGAGCGCGACGCCGCCGAGAAACGCCGTATAGCACAGGGCGACGTACGACAGCGCTTGCAGATTGACGTCGACCTGCGGCTCGACCGGCGCGATCGCCGTGATGGCCAGATAGACGATCAGGCCTGCCAGCGCCGTCCGATCGGGCGACACCGCATCGAGAAAGCGCCCAGAGACCTCGACCGTCTCGGACGCCGCAGGCTCGACGCCCCGAACCCCCTCGTCGAGCGACATGCCGGCGTCAGGCATCTCGGCCGATCTCCCGCATCGTGTATCGCGTCGCAGTCTTGGCGTCGCCATCGACAGTACGATCGGCGGTTCCATCGATGCATGAATGCAAATGTAAAAAAATGTAAGGGACCATTTCGCGCGTGGGAAACTCTGATAGCGTCACCTGTCTACGGACGACGCGCCGGCTTCGTGCTCCGGCGGCGTGGCGCCCGCAGCCACCGGGGCCGGAGTGTGGGATGCCGGAGCGCGCAACCGTCTTCATTGTCGATGACGACGACGCGGTTCGCGACTCGCTGCAGTTCCTGCTGCAATCTGCCGACCATGCGACGATGGGTTTCGCGTCCGCCGGCGCCTTCCTCGACTTTTACCGGCAAGAGTACGGCGGCTGCCTGATCGCCGACGTGCGGATGCCCGATATGACCGGCCTCGAGCTTCAGGAGCTCTTGGACGCGCGCCGCATCCGCATCCCGGTCGTCATCGTCACCGGCCATGGCGACATCGCGATGGCGGTAGGCGCCATGCGCGCCGGCGCGGTCGATTTCATCGAAAAGCCGTTCAGCGACGCGACGATCCTGAACGCCGTCGAACGCGCGCTCGCCCGCAGCGATGCGACCACGAACGACGCAGCCGGGCGTTCCGAGGCCGCAGACGCCCAGGCGAAGATGCGGACACTGACGCCGCGTGAGCTCGACGTGCTGCGGGAGCTGCTGCGCGGACGTCCGACCGAGGCGATCGCCGCCGCGCTCGACATCTCCGCCCGCACGGTCGAGACGCATCGCGCCCGTCTCAAGGACAAGATGGGCGCGGAGAGCACCGCGGACTTGGTCCGCCTGGCGGTCGCCGGTGGCCTCGATCCGCTCAAGCTCGACCTGCATCCGGCCGCCGACGGCGATCCCAACGCGCTGCTGCAGGGCTTCGTCGACGCCACCCGCACGATCCTCGACGCCGAGCAGGCCGCAGTGGCGATCTTCGAGACCGACAGCACGCAGGTCCGGTGGTTCTTCGTCAGCGGCCTCGCGCCCAATCACCCGGCGCGACGCGAGATGCCGCCGGCCGACAGCCGTCTGACCAGCGCGGCGGAGACCCGGCTCCCGTATCGTCCGGCGGGACCGACCAGTGACCCCTGGCGCATCGGGCTGCCCCGGTCGTTTCCGGTGATCTCCGGACTGCTCGGCATTCCACTGGCCACCCGCACCCGCGTCTTCGGCTGGCTCGCGGTGGCGAACAAGCGCGGTCGCCTCGAATTCGATGCCGAGGACGAGCGGCTCGCCGTCACGTTGGCAGGCCAGGTCACGCGCACGCTCGAGCTCGACCTGCTCAATATCGAGCTGCGCGCCCGGGTCGAACAGCAGCGGGCCATCGCGCACCTGGCCGGGATGGCGCTCGGCGCAGAGGATCTGCAGGCGCTCTTCGACTGGGCGACCCAGGTGGTCGCCAGGACCCTCGACGTCGAGTTCGCGTCGATCCTGGAGCTCGACCAAGCCAAGGGTGCCATGCTGGTCCGCGCCGGCGTCGGCTGGCCGGACGGCATCGTCGGCCGCCGGATCGCGCCGGATGGCGAGTCGCTGCTCGGCCGGGCCATGCGCACCAAGGAACCGATCGCCTTCATGAACCTCACCGGCGGCGACGGCCAGCTGCACGCAGCCTCCTACATGCTCGACAGCGGCGTGGACAGCGGCCTGACAGTGGCGATTCCCGGCATGACGCACACCTTCGGCACCCTCGGCGCGCATACGCGCGCGACGCGACGCTTCAGCGCCGACGAGGTCGACTTCGTCTGTACGGCGGCGAGCGTGCTGGGCCAGGCCATCATCGGCAAGCAGACCGCGGCGTCGTTGCACAAGGCGCAGAAGATGGAGGCGATCGGCCAGTTGACCGGAGGGCTCGCCCACGACTTCAACAATCTCCTGACCGTGATCATCGGCAATCTCGAAATGCTCGAGCGCCGCGTCGCGGACGCTCCCCAACGCGAGCTCGTGCGGGAGGCGCAGGAGGCTTCCGAACTCGGCGCCAAGCTCTCGAGCCGCCTCTTGGCCTTCGGCCGGCGCCAGGCCTTGAGCCCGAAGCCCATTCAGTTGAGCGCGTTGGTCGAGGGCATGGCCGACCTTTTGCGTCGTACCCTCGGCGAGACGGTCCGGATCGAGACCGCGCTCGAGTCCGGCCTGCCGCTCACCATGGCGGACCCGGGCCAGGTGGAGAACGCGCTCCTCAATCTTGCGATCAATGCGCGCGACGCCATGCCCAAGGGCGGACGGCTCACGATCGAGACCGGCATGACCTTTCTCGATGCCGAGGACGCGGTCTATTCCGGCATCCTCCCCGGCCGCTACATCACCCTCGCGGTGACCGACACGGGAACCGGCATGGCGCCCGAGGTGGTCGAGCGTGCGTTCGAGCCCTTCTTCACGACGAAGCAGGTCGGGGCGGGGAGCGGCCTCGGCCTGAGCATGGTCTACGGCTTCGTGCGTCAATCGGGCGGGTCGGTCCGGCTCGAAAGCGAAGTCGGCCGCGGTACGACCGTGCGCATCGTCCTCCCTGTCGTCGACGAAGAATCGGGAGCGAGCGGAGCGCCGCACGGCGAGCCGTTCAAGAGCCATCGAGGCAAGGAGACCATCCTCGTGGTCGAGGACGATGCGCGCGTGCGCCGCGTTTCGGTCCGGAGGCTTCAGGAGCTGGGCTACACGGTGATCGAGGTCGAAAGCGCTCCCGCGGCCCTCGAGGTGCTCGACCTCAAGGCGCCGGTCGATCTCCTGTTCACGGACGTC
>DATJNS010000002.1:0-27991 GCA_035507915.1 Candidatus Sulfotelmatobacter sp. | reverse complement strand
ACCGGAACATTCTGTCACGGCGACGAGCCCGGTCTCGCCGACGTTTGCCTGGTGCCTCAAGTGTTCAACGCCAGGCGCTACGATCTCGACCTCAAGCCCTATCCGACCCTGATGCGGATCTTCGACGCCTGCATGGCGCTGCCGGCGTTCGATCGGGCCCAGCCGTCGAACCAGCCCGACGCCGAATAGGCGCGGACGTCCGCCCGTGGGCGGACGTCCGCCCGTGTGACGCCAGTCACGCGGGGCGGCCGTCGGCGATGCAGGGATCAGCCGCCGCGCGCCTTGGCGATCGCGGCCTTCATGGCCGCGGCATCGACCGCGCCGGGGATCAGCTCGTCGCCGATCACGAAGGCCGGCGTGCCGCGGATATCGAGCTCGTGCGCGAGCTCGAGATTGCGTTTGATGCGCTCGTCGACGGTGCTCTTCGTCATGTCGGTCTTGAGCTTGGCGACGTCGAGCCCGACCGTGCCGGCGATGCGCATCACGTTGGCCTCGTCGAGCGGCCCGCGCTCGGCGAGCAGCGCGCGGTGAAACGCGACGTACTTGTCCAGGCCCTGGCTCGTCGAGGCGAGCGCGGCGTGCGACGCGATCAGGGACTCGCGGCCGAGGATCGGCAGCTCCTTGAACACCACGCGCACCCGACCGTCCTGCTTCACCGTATCGAACAGCTGCTCGTTGACCTGCTTGCAGTACGGGCACTTGTAGTCGAAGAACTCGACCAGGGTGACGTCGCCCTTCGGGTTGCCGCCGATCGGATCGCCGGCGGCATGCTCGAGCTGGTCGCGGTGCTGCCCCAGCACCTGCGCCGCCTTGTTGCTGGCCTCGTCGCGCTCGCGCGCCTCGAGCACCTGGATCGCGTCGAGCACCAGCTCGGGATTCTCCTTCAGCACCTCGCGCACGATCTCCTTGATCCGCGCGCGCTCGGCGGCATCGGCCGAAGGCGAGGCCTTCGGCGTCGACTGCGGGGCGGAAGCTCCCGATTGCTGGGCCTGTGCGCCCGCGGATACCAGCGCGAACGCGCACGCCATGATCGTCGCTTTGAGCTTCATCGTTACTCCCGTGACCGCAATGCTTGACCTTCGACGTCCTGCGCTTTCAGCCAACCCGGCGAGCCGACCGGCAGCATCCGCATGGCACGGCGCGCTTGATCGCGCGCATCCAGCCGGCGCCCTTCCAGCAACGCTTGCTCGGCCAGCGCGACCGCTGCCTGACCGATGTCGCCGTTGCGGCCTTGCGCGACCGCCAGCAGGCGCCACAGGTCGGGCAGGTCGGGCTCGACGCGCGACGCCAATGTGAGATTCTGCTCGGCGTCCGGCACCAAGCTGGGGTCGTTCAGCTCGAGCTCGATGTGCGCGAGGTCGACCCGCATCAGCGCGGCGTCCGGCAGCAGGGCGACGGCTTCGCGCTGGGCGGGCAGCGCGTCCGCGACCTTGCCGTTCTCGAACAGCATCTGGCTGCGCAGCTCATAGAAGTAGGGATCCTTCGGATATTCGGCGATCAATCCGTCGATCAGCGGCAACGCGGACTTCAGGTCGGGAATCCGATAATACGCGATCGCCCGAGCGTAGCGCGCCTCCAGGCTGGTGTCGCTCGCCGAGTAGGCAGCGAGCGTCTGCGACGGCGGATCGAGGAACGCCGCGAGCTTGGCGCGCATGCGCCGATCGAGCCGCTCGAGCTCGGGCGGAACCGGCACGTCGCTATAGCGCGAGTGCTCGACGTGGTAGCGGATCGCATCGATGCGCTCGCTGGTCAACGGGTGCGTGCGCAGGTAGGGATCCTGCTGGACCGAGGAGAGCACCTCCTTGTGCGAGAGGACCTCCATGAACTGGAGCATCCCGCGTGCCGACTGCCCGGTCATGTCGAGAAAGGTCATGCCGGCCTGGTCGGCCGCGTTCTCCACGCTGCGCGAGAACGCGAAGAGGTTGCGTTCGCCCATCGACATGCCGCCGACGACGCCCGCGGCGCCGACCGAGCCGCCGCCGCCCGCGACGCCACCGAGCGCGCCGAGCGCCATCGCGATCAGGGAGGTGAACATCGCGTTGCGCATCGCCTCGGGCATGCGCGCGAGGTGGCCGCCCGCCATGTGGCCCGTCTCGTGCGCGATCACGCCGATCACCTCGCCCGCGCTGTCGGCGCGGATCAGGAGGCCGGTATTGATGAACAGGTTCTGGCCGCCGGCGACGAAGGCGTTGAGCGTGCGGTCGTTGACCAGGATGATGTGGATCGAGCTCGGGGTGAGGCCGGCCGCTTTCCAAAGTGGTGTCCCGAACGTCCGGATGGTATTTTCCACCTCGGTGTCGCGAATCAATGACAGACGGTCGTCGCTCTGCGCGCGCGCCGGCGTAACCGCGGTGGCCGCGGCGATCGTACAGGCCGCGATGGTGGCAACCACCCGCTTGAACAAGGACACTTCCCCTTTGCGTCTGCTCCTAACTAAGCGTCGGTCCCGGCGCCGTCAACTCGGGCCGGCGGCGGCGCTCGCCGCCGCATTGCTCATCGGCCTCGCCGCCTGCAGCAGTGATCTTCTGGGCCACAGTCGCGTCGTCGGTTATCGCGGCGGCGTGGTCGCCGACGAGCCGCATGCGGCGCTCGTCGGCCGCGAGGTGCTGGTGGCGGGCGGCACTGCCGGCGATG
This sequence comes from Candidatus Sulfotelmatobacter sp., assembly GCA_035507915.1. GTDB lineage: Bacteria > Pseudomonadota > Alphaproteobacteria > Elsterales > Elsteraceae > JACQAI01. The sequence continues at coordinate 25,357 of DATJNS010000002.1, read as the reverse complement.
CCGCGGTTGCGACTTATTTCGCGCTCAGCGCGACCCTGCCGTCGACCGCCGGCCTGGGCGGCGGCGGCGTGTGCGTCGCCTACGATCCAGGCCGCAAGCGCATGGAGGTGATCGAGTTCCTGCCGCGTCCGACCAAGGGTGGCGGCATGGCGGTGCCGGCCAACGTGCGCGGCATGGCGCTCCTGCATTCGCGTTTCGGGCATTTGCCATGGACGCAGCTGCTGGCGCCCGCCGAGCAGCTGGCGCGCATCGGCACCGAGGTGTCGCGGGCGTTCGCCGACGATCTCGATCAACCCACGCTCATCGAGCATGCCAATCTCGCGGTTCAGGAGCTCTATACCGATTCGTCCGGACGGCCGGTACGCGAGGGGAGCCAGCTGCGCCAGACCGATCTCGCCGGCATGCTCTCGCGGATCCGCACCTTCGGGGCCGGCGATTTCTATAGCGGCCTGGCGGCACACCAGCTGGTCGACGCGGTGCGCGGCGCCGGCGGCGATCTGACCATGGACGATCTGCGCGGCTATCTGCCGCACATCGTCACGCCGATCAAGGAGCCGCTCGGCAACCATTGGGTCTTGCTGCCACCGCCGCCGGCGGCGGGCGGCGCGGTCGCCGCCGATCTCTACGCCATGACGGCGGCCGCGGGCTACGCCGGCGCCCCCCAGGCGCAGCGCGTCCACATCATGGCCGCGGCAGTGCGTCGCGCCATGGCGGCCGAGGCGCAGCGCGCCGCGGGTCAGGGCGGCGAGGTCGGCACGGTCAGCCGCGCCAAGATGCTGATGGCGGACTACCGGTCCGACGGCGCCGGTCCGTCGATACCGATCGAGCTGCCGGCCGACGCGGCGCCGCCCGCGACCTCGTTCGTCGTTCTCGACAATTCCCGCGAGGCGGTCGCCTGCACGGTCACGCTGGGCGGCTGGTTCGGCAGCGGTCGCATCGCGTCCGGCACGGGCGTCGCGATGGCCGCGCCGCCGTCGCGCGCGGGCGTGCTGTCGATGGCGCCGCTGCTCGTCGTCAACACCAACACCGAGAAGGCCTTCATGGCGCTCGGCAGCGTCGACGGCCGCTATGCCGCCGCGGTCGCGGTCGAGACGCTGCTCGGGACGTTCGTCGAACGCCGCAAACTCGAGGACATCCTCGCGCGGCCGCGCCTGGCCGACGACGGGCAGAGCGTGCTGCTCGAGCCGGAGGCCGACGATACCGCGCAGGCCTTGGAGGCGGTCGGCTACCACCTGACCGAGGTGCAGCACATGGGGCGGGTCAACGCGATCTATTGCCCGACCGATCTGGCTGTCGACTCGACCGCGTGCGAGGCACATCCCGACCCGCGCGGCTTCGGCCTGGCGGCGAGCGTGCGCTGAGGGCGCCACCGGTGGCGCTCAAGGTCGCCGCGCGGGGTGCGATCCCGCCCTTCATCGTCATGGAGGTGGTGCGCGCCGCGGCCGAACGCGTCGCCGCCGGCGGCGACGTGCTGCATCTGGAGATCGGCCAGCCCGCGACTCCGGCGCCGCGCGGCGTGGTGGCCGCCGCGAAGTCGGCGCTCGACCGCGACGTGCTCGGCTACACCGAGGCGCTCGGCATCCCGGCGTTGCGCGCGCGCCTGGCAACGTTCTACCGCGAGCGCTACGGCGCCGCGGTGCCGGCCGAGCGGATCGCCGTGACGGTCGGCTCGTCGGGGGCTTTCCTGCTCGCGTTCCTGGCCGCGTTCGAGCCCGGCGATCGGGTCGCGCTGACCGTGCCCGGCTATCCCGCCTATCGCCACATCCTGCGCGCGCTCGACGTCGTGCCGGTGGAGATACCGGTCGGCCCGGAGAGCGGGTTTCATCCGACGCCGGCGCTCCTCGACGGGATCGCGCCGCCGCTCGCCGGGCTGATCGTCGCGAGCCCGGCCAACCCGACCGGCACGATGCTGTCGGCCGCGCACTATCGCGAGCTCGCCGCCTATTGCGCGGCACGCTCGATCCGGCTGATCTCCGACGAGATCTATCACGGCATCACCTACGGCGCGCCGGCGACCACTGCGCTCGAGGCGACGCCGGACGCCGTGGTGATCAACAGCTTCTCGAAATATTTTTCGATGACCGGCTGGCGTCTCGGCTGGATGGTGCTGCCCGAGGACCTCGTGCGCTCGGTCGAGTGCCTGGCCCAGAACCTCTTCATCTCGCCGCCGACCCTGGCGCAGCATGCCGCGCTCGGCGCGTTCGACAGCATGGCCGAGCTCGAGGCGAACGTGCGGCGCTATGCCGTCAACCGCGCGCTGCTGCTCGAGCGCCTGCCGGCCGCGGGTTTCCGCGACTTCGCGCCGGCCGACGGCGCGTTCTACCTCTACGCCGACGTGACCCATCTCACCAACGACAGCGAGGCGTTCTGCCGCCGCGTGCTGGCCGAGACCGGCGTCGCGCTCACGCCGGGGATCGATTTCGACCCGGCGCGCGGCCACCGCGCGGTGCGCTTCTCGTTCGCCGGCGCGACCGCCGACATGGAAGAGGCCGCGCGCCGCCTCACGGCGTGGCGCGCGTAGGCATGCGCGCGGCGACCTGCGCGCTGGCTTGCCTGCTCGCGCTCGGCGCCGTCGCCGCGGCCGCCCAAGACAGCGGCAAGATCGCCTTCGAGAGCGTGACGCCGACCGGCTATCTGGCGCTGGCGCGCGGCGAACTCGGCGACAAGACGATGGTCTTCGGCACCTTGCGCCTGCCCGCGGCGAACGGACCGGTGCCCGCGATGGTGATTGCCCACGGCAGCGCCGGGGTCACCGTCGAGCGCGAATTCTGGTGGGCCGACCAGCTGGCCGGGATCGGCGTCGCCGGCTTCGTGGTCGACAGTTTCACGCCGCGTCACATCGTGCGGACCGCGACCGATCAGAGCCAGCTCTCCACCGCGGCGAACGTCGCCGACGCGCTGGCGGCGCTGCGCCTGCTGGCGGCCGATCCGCGCATCGATCCGCAGCGCATCGGCGTGATGGGTTTCTCGAAAGGCGGCCAAGTCGCGCTCTACACCGCGCTCGAGCCGTTCCGCCGCGCCATCATCGCCGAGAACACGCGCTTCGCGCTGCACGTCCCGCTCTATCCCTATTGCAACGACTGGCCGGTCTCCGAGCACATCACGGGTGCGCCGCTCCTGTTCCTGCTGGGTGGCCAGGACAACTACACGCCGGCCGCGCCGTGCCAGGACTATGCCGCCTGGTTCCGTTCCAAGGGGGCCGTCGCGAGCGTGATCGTCTACCCCAACGCCTATCACGATTTCGACTCGGCGAATCCGCCGCGCTACGGTCGCGACCTCGTGACCGGCCGCGGGTGCAACGGATTGATCGACCTCGACCGCTTCACGACCAGCGTCCGCGCCACGGGCGAGCCGGCGCCGCCCGACTACTTCCGCAAATGCCTGACGCGCGGCGCCATGGCGGGCGGCGACGGCGAGGCGATCCGCCGCGCGCCGGACGACGTTCGCGCGTTCGTGCGCACCGTCTTCAAGTTGCCGGGCGCTTGATCTCGGGAAAGTGCTGGGGCGCTTCGCGGCGCTCGAACATGCCGTAGTCGCGCGCCACCTCGGCGACGCGGATGCGGTAGTCGGCGAAGATCTCGTTGCGGCCCTTCGCCTGGGCCTCGTGGTGCTCGACGTGGCCGCGCCAGCGTTTGACCGCGTCGGCGTCGCGCCAGAACGACAGCGACAGGTACTTGCCCTCGGTCGTCAGGCTCTGGAAGCGCTCGATCGAGATGAAGCCGTCGACCTTCTCCAACTCCGGGCGCAGCTTGGCCGCCAGATCGAGATAGTCCTGGGCACGTCCCGGTTTCGGCTGGACCTCGAAGATCACCGCGAACATCCGTGCCTCCCGATGGCTCGGCGGCGCGCGATGCGCCCCGTCACTTGCTCAGGCGCCGCCACCAGCCCTTGCGCGGGTTCTCCGGCGGCTGCTCGACCACCACGACGTCGACGCCTTCGGGCGGCGGCGCCGGCACGCGGCTCGGCGCGGGCTCCGGCGCCGCGGGCTCCGCATAGCGCGGCGGCTCGGGCGGCGGTTCGTACGCGGGCGTGTAGGTCGCCGGGTGCGGGGCCGGCTGCGCGCGCGCCGGCGGCTCCGGCTCGGGCGGCTCGTATGCCGGCGGTGCGTAGGTCGGCGGTTGAGGCGTGTAGACCGGCGACTGATAGGTGCTGGCCGCATCGTCGATCGGTGTCGCATGCTCAGCGTAGGGATGCGGCTCGTAGTTGCTCGGCGGCACGGCGGCGTCGCCGGGCGCGCGCGGCTCGAAACCGTCCTCGGGGCGCCGGCCGCGCCGTCGGCCGCCGCGCTTGCCGCGCCGCCGACGGCGGCGTGCCTCGCCGTCTTCGCCGTTGGCCAGGCCAGGCTCGCGCGCTTCGCGCGGAAGCTCCTCGTCGGGCCCGCTGTCGTCGCCGATCGCTTCGTCGGGGCCATCGGCGCGCGCGAACCGCTCGTCAGTGCGCGGCACGACGGCCTCGTCGCGGCGCGGGAACCCGTCGTCGCCATTCCGGTTACGCCGGCGCCGTCCGCGCCGACGGCGGCGCCGGCTGCCTTCGCCGTCGCGCTCGCCGTCATGCTCGCCGCCGCGCTCGGTCGCGCCGACCGGCTCGGACTCGTCGGCGGTCTGCGCCTCCTCGGCTTCGGTATCCTCGACCTCCTCGACGTCATCGTCGTCGATCTCGGCGATCGGCGGCGGCAGGATCGGGGTCGGCAGCGGATCGCCCGGCGCCCGATGCCGCAGGCGCTCGAGGCGATAGTTGGGCGGCACCAGCGCGTCGTCGCTGCCGATCAGCACGCGGAAGCCGTAGCGCGCCTCGATCTCGGCGAGCTTGGCGCGCTTCTGATTGAAGATGTAGAGCGCGATCGCGGTCGGCACGTGGACCATGATCTCGGCCGAGCGCAGGCGGATGCCCTCCTCCTCGATCGCGCGCAGCACGTGCAGCGCGGTCGATTCGGTGGAGCGCACGGTGCCGAGGCCGTTGCAATGCGGGCAGCGCTCGGTCGAGGTCTCGGCGAGGCTCGGCCGCAGCCGCTGGCGCGACAGCTCGAGCAGGCCGAACGCCGAGATGCGGCCGATCTGGATGCGCGCGCGATCGTGCCGCATCGCCTCCTTGAGCCGGCGCTCGACCGCATGGTTGTTGCGGTTCTCCTCCATGTCGATGAAGTCGATCACGATCAATCCTGCGAGGTCGCGCAGGCGCACCTGGCGCGCGATCTCGTCGGATGCCTCGAGGTTGGTCTTGAGGGCGGTCTCCTCGATGTGGCGCTCGCGCGTCGCGCGCCCGGAGTTCACGTCGATCGCGACCAGCGCCTCGGTCTGGTTCATCACGATGTAGCCGCCCGACTTGAGCTGGACCGTCGGGTTGTGGATGGCGTCGAGCTGCGCCTCGATCTGGTAGCGGTGGAACAGCGGCACCTGCGGATCGCGGTAGGGCTGGACCCGCTTGGCATGGCTCGGGACGATCATCTTCATGAACGTCTTGGCGCTCTTGTAGCCTTCCTCGCCGTCGACCTGGACCTCGTCGATGTCGCGCGCGTAGAGGTCGCGGATCGACCGCTTGATCAGGTTGCCTTCCTCGTGGATCAGCGCCGGCGCGGTCGACTCGAGCGTGAGCGCGCGGATCTCGTCCCACAGGCGCAGCAGGTACTCGTAGTCGCGCTTGATCTCGGCCTTGCTGCGCTCCATGCCGGCGGTGCGCACGATCACGGCCATGCCTTCGGGAATCTCGAGCTCGTCGAGCATGCCCTTCAGGCGCTTGCGGTCGGCCGCGCTGGTGATCTTGCGGCTCACCCCGCCGCCGCGCGGCGTATTCGGCATCAGCACGCAGTAGCGACCGGCGAGCGACAGGTAGGTGGTGAGCGCCGCGCCCTTGGTGCCGCGCTCCTCCTTGACGACCTGCACCAGCATGATCTGCCGACGCGCGATCACTTCCTGGATCTTGTAGTTGCGATAGTTGCGGTGGCGCCGCGGCGCGACTTCCTCGAGCGCATCGCCGCCGAGCAGCTCGACCGGCTCGTCGTCGCTGCCGTTGCTGGTGTCGACGATCGTGCTGACGGTGCCGCTCCCGGCGGCCTGCGCCGGCACGTCGGCGTCGTCCTCGCCTTGCGCCGCGTCGTCGCGCGGCTCGCCGGTCGCCGCGGTGGCGTCGAACCGGGCGGGCGCGTCGGCGTCGAATGATGCCGGCGCGATCGCTTCGGGCGCCGGCGGCTCGGCGGCGTCGCCCGGCGACGCGTCGTACGCGCCGCGCGCCTCGGCGTCGTGGGGATGATCGGCGGGCATGCCGCCATCCACCGCCTCGAGATCGGACGTGTCGTCGAGGCCGTCGTCGGGACCGGCCTCGCGGTGGGCGGCGACCGGCGCGCCGTCGTCCCGCTCGCCGGCGGCATCGTCGGCGTCCTGCGCGGCCTCGTGCTCGGCGGCACGCGCCTCCGCCATCAGCGCCTCGCGATCGGCGATCGGGATCCGATAGTAGTCGGGGTGGATCTCGTTGAAGGCGAGGAAGCCGTGGCGGTTGCCGCCGTAGTCGACGAACGCCGCCTGGAGCGACGGCTCGACGCGCGTCACCTTGGCGAGATAGATGTTGCCCTTAAGCTGCTTCTTGCTGGCGCTCTCGAAGTCGAATTCTTCGAGACGGTTGCCGCTGAGCACGACCACCCGGGTCTCCTCCGGATGGGTCGCGTCGATCAACATACGTTTGACCATTTAGCTTTGTCTCCGACGGGTGCGCGCGCGTCGCGGCGCAACCCGGATGGCGGGGCGGAGCGCACCGGCCGACCGCGCACGCCGAGGCGCGCAACACGCGCCGGTCTCGGCGGGTTGCTTCCGGCAACGCCTCGGGAGAGGGCCCGAGAGGCTGCTGGTGCCATGCGGTGCGATAGGCCTGTGACACGCTGGTGTCGGCTCCTGGGTTTAGGCATGGCGCCGTCGCCGGCGCCCGGACGTGCGGCGCGGCGCCCGATCCCCTGACGCGCTGGACACCAATCCAGACGTCGGGATTCCGGTGCGGTCGCCGTTCGCGGCCCGGCTGTCCCATGCAATGCAGGAGCCAGCCGACGCCGGGTATTCACCATCCACCATAGAGAGCGGGCGCGCGCGGGACAACGATTTCATGTCCCGCACCATTGGCCCGGCATCCTGGGAGAAAGCTGGCGGCGGGCCGGCCCGGGGCTTTGGCACACCCTTCCGATTGGCCGAAAAATTGCGACAAATCAGAATATTAACAGTGAATGTTTGTAATCTAGTTGAAAAAAACCATGGGTCACGGTAACCTCACGGCTTGCGCTAGTCCGGATTCGGATCGATTGCCATGACGGCGAGGGGCGGCGCGGGCGCGCCGACACGGGACCGGTGGGGGCGCCGAGCCGCGGCGCGACTCGGCGGCGTAACCCTCTTGCTGCTGGCGGCCGGCGCGCCGGCCGCGGCGGCGCCTGGGCAGGTCGCGGTCGCCGAGGCGACCGGCTGGCAGCTCGCCCCGCTCGACGCGGCACAACGCATCGTGGTCGACCTGACCAAGCCGGTCGACTTCAAGATTTTCCGCCTGTCCGAGCCCGACCGTGTCGTGGTCGACATGCCGGAGATCGACTGGCATCGGCTCGATCATGCGGGGCCACTGCAGGGCGGCTGGGTGGCGCGCGTGCGCTACGGGGTGCTGCGGCCCGGCATCAGCCGCCTGGTGGTCGACGCGACGCAGCCCCTCAGGGTGCGCTCCGCCGTCGTGACCGAGGCGCATGACGGCATCCCGTGCCGGCTGGTCCTCGATCTCGAGCCCGAGGGGGCCCCGCCGCCGGCGCCGGTGATCGCGCCCGCTTCGCGCCCGCTGGTCGCGCTCGCGCCGCCCGTGCCCACCGCTGCGCCGCTGCCCGCGGCTGCGCTCGCGCCGCCCGATCCGGCGCCGCCGCCGCATCCGCCGGTCGCCCGCGAACCTCCCCACGAGTCCTCGCCGCTGCATGCCGCGACGGCCGACTCACCGGCGCCGTCGCTGCTGCCGGCGCTCGCGCCGGCGGCCATGGCCGGGCCGCTGCCGCCGGCGCGCGGTTCGCTCGAGAGCGCCGCCGTGGTGGTGCCGATCCTGCCCGCGCCGGCACCGCCCGTCCGCGAGTCGCCGCGTCGCGAGAATCCCAAACGCGTGGTCGTGATCGATCCCGGCCACGGCGGCGTCGATCCCGGGGCGACCAGCCTCAGCGGGGCGTACGAGAAGACCATCACGCTGGCGGTCGGCCAGGCGGTCGAGCGCGCGCTGAACGCGAGCGGGCACTACAAGGTCGTGCTGACGCGCTCCGACGACACGTTCATCCGGCTGCGCGATCGGGTCGCGATCGCGCGCCAGGTCAACGCCGACCTGTTCATCTCGATCCACGCCGACTCGCTGAGCAACCATGCGATCGGCGGCATGTCGATCTATACGCTCTCCGAAACCGCATCCGACCACGAGGCCGAGGCGCTCGCCGCCAAGGAGAACAAGGCCGACATCATCGCCGGTGTCGATCTGCGGGATGAATCGCCGCAGGTCTCGACGATCCTGATCGACCTCGCCCAGCGCGAGACCAAGAACCTGTCGGCCAAGCTCGCGCGCGACGTGATCGACGAGGTCGGGCACGACCGCCCGCTGCTGCCGCGGCCGCACCGCTTCGCCGGCTTCGCCGTGCTGACCGCGCCCGACGTGCCGTCGATCCTGATCGAGCTCGGTTACCTGTCCAACCGGACCGACGAGCGCGAGCTGCTCGACGCCGGCTATCGCGAGCGGCTGGCGCGCGGCATCGCGCGCGCGGTCGACCGCTTCTTCGCGGCGCAGGGGCGCTTGCGGCGGTCTTGAGCCCCGCTTATCTTTTTGCGGTGCAGGACGGCGTGGAACGGCGCGCCGGCGGTCCGCGTTAACCATCGCTCCGGTACAGTTTCGTCATGCTCAGGTGGATCTTCCGCGGGGCGATGGCCCTCGCCTTCCTAGCGCTGTGCGCGGGCGGCGTGCTGTTCGCGGCCCTGTGGGAGCATTACGCGCAAGGTCTGCCCGACACGGCGCAGCTGCGCGACTACCAGGCGCCGACCATGACGCGGGTGTACGCCGGCGACGGCCGGCTGCTCGCCGAGTACGCCACCGAGAAACGCGTGTTCGTGCCGATCGGCGCCATCCCGAAGCTGGTCAAGGACGCCTTCATCTCTGCCGAGGACAAGAACTTCTACACGCACCAGGGCATCGATCCGGTCGGCATGGCCCGTGCCGTGCTGCAGAACGTCATCAACCTGGGCCGTCACCGCCGACTGACCGGCGCCTCGACGATCACCCAGCAGGTCGCCAAGAACTTCTTCCTGACCAACGAGGTGTCGATCGAGCGCAAGGCCAAGGAAGCGATCCTTGCGATGCGCATCGAGCGCGCCTTGACCAAGGACCGCATTCTCGAGCTCTACCTGAACGAGATCTATCTGGGCCAGGGCTCCTACGGCGTGGCCGCCGCGGCGCTCAACTACTTCAACAAGGCGCTCGACGAGCTCACGGTCGGCGAGGCGGCCTATCTCGCGGCGCTGCCCAAGGGGCCGAACAACTACAACCCGACGCAATTCCCCGAGCGCGCCAAGGAGCGGCGCGACTACGTGATCGATCGCATGCTCGAGAACGACTACATCACGTCCGAGCAGGCCAAGGCGGCGGAGGACGAGCCGATCCAGCTGCGCAAGCGCGACCCCGAGGAGGTCGTGCGCGCCGACTATTTCGCCGAGGAGGTGCGCCGCGAGCTGATGCAGCGCTATGGCGAGGCCGAGCTCTACAAGGGCGGGCTCGCGGTGCGCACGACGCTCGATCCCAAGCTGCAGGCGATCGCCGACCGCACGCTGCGCGACGGCCTGATCGCCTACGATCATCGCCACGGTTGGCGCGGCCCGCTGAGCAAGGGGATCAACCCGGCCGCGTGGGCGCCGGCGCTCGCCGCCATGCCGGTGCCGCCGGGTGCGGCGCCCTGGCAGCTCGCCGCCGTGCTCAAGGTCGACGAGCAGGGCGTCGACATCGGCCTCAAGGGCGGGGCGCGCGGGCGCATTCCGTTCGCCGAGCTCGCGTGGGCGCGGCCGTGGCTGCCCGATCAGCATGTCGGCGCGCCGCCGCGCCGACCGGCCGACGTGGTCGCGGTCGGCGACGTGATCCTGGTCGAGCCGGTCACTGCGAGCCCCGACGGCAAGGCCAAGTATCCGGCGAACACCTATGGCCTGCGCCAGATCCCCGACGTGGGCGGCGCGGTCGTGGCGCTCGATCCCCATACTGGGCGCGTGCTGGCGATGGACGGCGGCTTCAGCTACGATATCAGCCAGTTCAACCGCGCGACCCAGGCGCTGCGCCAACCCGGCTCGTCGTTCAAGCCGTTCGTCTACATGGCGGCGCTCGATTCCGGCTACACGCCGTCGACCATCGTGCTCGATGCGCCGTTCGTGATCGACCAGGGACCCGGCCTGCCCAAGTGGAAGCCGACCGAGTTCGAGAACAAGTTCCTCGGGCCGATCCCGATGCGCGTCGGCATCGAGCAGTCGAAGAACCTCGCCACCGTGCGGATCGCCGAGAGCATCGGCATGGACAAGGTCGCGGAGTACGCCGAGCGCTTCGGCGTGGTCGACCATCTGCCGCGCTACCTGTCGATGGCGCTGGGCGCGACCGACACCACGCTGCTCCGCATGGTCACGGCGTACGGCATGATCGTGAACGGCGGCAGGCGCATCGAGCCGACCTTCATCGATCGCATCCAGGATCGCCAGGGCCGCACCATCTACCGCTTCGACAAGCGCGACTGCACGGGCTGCTCGCCGCTGGTCTGGGACCACGGGCCGCCGCCCGAGCTGCCCGACGTGCGTGAGCAGGTCGTCGATCCCGGAACCGCCTACCAGATGGTCTCGATGATGCAGAGCGTGGTCGAGAGCCCGCACGGCACCGGCCACATCATCGCCGCGCTGCACATTCCGCTCGCCGGCAAGACCGGCACGACCAACGACAGCACCAACGTGTGGTTCATCGGCTTCTCGCCCGACCTCGTGGTCGGCTTCTATGTCGGCTTCGACAACTCGCGCTCGCTCGGCAGCAGCGTGTTCGACACCGGCGGCAGCACTTGCGCGCCGATGTTCCGCGACTTCATGGCCGACGCGCTCAAGGACGTGCCGGTGCCGCCATTCCGCATCCCGCCCGGCGTGCGCCTGGTGCGGATCGATCCCGAGACCGGGCAGCTCGCCCAGGCCGGCGACTCGCGCGTGATCTACGAGGCCTACAAGCCGGGCACCGAGCCGCGGCTCGACGGCCCGACCGGCGCGAGCTACGGGCCGGCCGCGACACCCGCGGGCGGCCCGAGCCTGGACGGGTTATACTAGTTCCAGCCATACAGCGGAGAGGTTCCCGAGATGCGCGCCGAAGCCGAGGCGATCGTGCAGGCCATCCAGCAATCGCTGGCGTTGCTCCGGAGGCATCTTTGACTGGGAGAAGTCGCAGAAGCGTCTGGCCGAGCTGAGCGCGGCCGCGAACGACCCCAATCTGTGGAACGACCCCGAGAAGGCCCAAGGCCTGCTCAAGGAGCGCACGCGGCTGGAGCGCAACCTGTCGGGCTATAGCGCCGCCGAGCGCGAGCTCAACGATGCCATCGAGCTGATCCAGCTCGCCGAGGAGGAGGGTGACGAGGCGATGGTCGCCGACGGGCTCACGACGCTCGAGGCGGTGCGTGAGCGTACCGCCAAGATGGAGCTCGAAAGCCTGCTGTCGGGCGAGGCCGATGGCAACGACGCCTATCTCGAGATCCACGCCGGCGCGGGCGGCACCGAGGCGCAGGACTGGGCCGAGATGCTGCAACGCCTGTACTCGCGCTGGGCCGAGCGCCACGGCTGCAAGGTCGAGTGGCTCGAGGAGAGCGGCGGCGAGGAGGCCGGCATCAAGTCGGCGACGCTCAAGATCAGCGGCGAGAACGCCTACGGCTGGCTCAAGACCGAGAGCGGCGTGCATCGGCTGGTGCGCATCTCGCCCTTCGATTCACAGGCCAGACGACACACCAGCTTCGCCAGCGTGTGGGTCTATCCGGTGGTCGACGAAAACATCAAGGTCGACATCCAGGACAAGGATCTGCGCATCGACACCTACCGGGCGTCGGGCGCCGGCGGCCAGCACGTCAACAAGACCGAGAGCGCGATCCGCATCACCCACATCCCGACCAACATCGTCGTGCAGTGCCAGAGCGACCGCTCGCAGCATCGCAACCGCGCCACCGCGATGCAGATGCTCAAGGCGCGGCTCTACGAGCGCGAGCTGCAGATCCGCGAGGAGAAGGTGCAGGCCGCCAACGCCACCAAGAGCGACATCGGCTGGGGCCACCAGATCCGCTCCTACGTGCTGCAGCCCTACCAGATGGTCAAGGACCTGCGCACCGGCGTCGAGATCGGCAACACGGGCGCGGTGCTCGACGGCGACATCGACCGCTTCCTCGAGGCCGCGCTCGCCCAGAAGATCGCGGTCGGCGCCACCCGCACCGAGGGTGCGGAGTAGGCAGGGGACCATGGCGAGCACCGAAGCATCGCGCGGCGCCGCGCACCTGCCGATCCGGCCCGAGTGGCTCGCGCGCCGGCGCGAGGAGCCGATCGAGCCCGGCCTGCCGATCGTCGATCCGCACCATCACCTGTGGGATCGGCCGGGCAACCGCTACCTGCTGCCCGAGATCGTCGCCGATATCGCCCAGGGCCACGACGTGCGGGCGACCGTGTTCATCGAGTGCCACGCGATGTACCGCGCCGATGGTCCGGAGGAGCGGCGGTCGCTCGGCGAGACCGAGTTCGTCACCGGCATCGCGGCGATGAGCGCGAGCGGCGGCTACGGGCCGGCGCGCGTCGCCGCCGCGATCGTCGGCAATGTCGATCTGCGCCTGGGCGCGCGCGCCGCACCCTTGCTCGAGGCGCACATGGCCGCAGCCGGCGGGCGCTTCCGCGGCATCCGTCAGTCCTCGCCCTGGCATGCCGATCCGTCGGCGCGCGGCTCGTCGGTTCTGGCGCCGCCCGGGCTGCTGCTCGATCCGACGTTCCGCGCGGGCTTCGCCTGCCTCGGCCGGCTGGGGCTGACCTTCGACGCCTGGATGTACCACACCCAACTCGCCGATCTGCTCGACCTCGCGCGGGCATTTCCCGATCAGCCGATCGTGCTCGACCATGTCGGCGGCGCGCTCGGCATCGGCCCTTATGAGGGCAAGCGCGACGCGGTGTTCCGCGACTGGAGCGGCGGGATGCGCGCGCTCGCGAGCTGCCCCAACGTGCACGTCACGCTGGGCGGGCTCGGCATGCCGATGACCGGCTTCGATTTCGCCGCGCGACCCGAGCCGGCGTCGTCGATCGAGCTCGCCGAGGCGTGGCGCCCGTATTTCGCCACCTGCGTCGAGGCGTTCGGCGCGCGCCGCTGCATGGTCGAGAGCAACTTCCCGGTCGACAAGGGCATGTTCGGCTACGGCGTGATGTGGAACGCATTCAAGCGCTTCGCGCAGGGCTGCTCGGCCGACGAGAAGACCGCGCTGTTCAGCGGCACCGCCGCGCGCTTCTATCACCTGGAGTTGCCCGCATGACCGAAGCCCGCAAGCTCGAGTTCGTGCGCGACGGCGCGATCACCCACGGCGCGGTGATGGAGCTGTCGCCGCTGGTGCGCCGGATCATCGCGCCCAACCCCGGCCCGTTCACCTACAACGGCACGTCGACCTTCGTGATCGGCCGCGGCAAGGTCGCGGTGCTCGATCCCGGCCCCGACGACCCCGCGCATCTGGCGGCGCTTGAGCGCGCGCTCGCCGGCGAGACGGTGACCCACATCGTGCTGACCCACACGCACCGCGACCACGTGCCGGCGGCGATGCCGTTCCAGAAGCTGACCGGTGCGCGCACGGTCGGGCGGCCGTCGCCGCCGCCCGCGCCCGACGTCAGCCACACGCCGTTCCAGCCCGATCTCGTGCTGAACGACGGCGACACCATCGAGGCGCCTGGCTGGCGCCTGACCGCGGTGCACACGCCGGGTCACGCGTCGAACCACCTGTGCTACGCGTTCGCCGAGGAGGCGACCCTGTTCACCGGCGACCACGTGATGGGCTGGTCGACCTCGGTGATCGGCCCGCCCGACGGCGACCTCACCGCCTATCTGGGGTCGCTCGACAAGGTGATGGCGCGGTCCGAAAAGCTCTACCGCTCGGCGCACGGCCCCGAACGCGGCGACGGTCCGGCCTACGCGGCGGCGTTGCGCGCGCATCGCGAGGCGCGCAGCGCCGGCATCCTGGCGCAGCTCAAGGCCGGTCCCGCGACCATCCCGGCGCTGGTCGCCGCGCTCTACCCAGACCTCGCGCCCGCGCTCGTCACCGCCGCCGGGCGCTCGGTGCTCGCCCATCTGATCGCGTTCCGCCGCGACGGCACGGTCGAATGCGACGGCCCGATCGGCGCCGACGCGACGTTCTTCCTCGCGCGCTGACGCGCCGGCTTCCTCACGCGCTGATGCACCGGCTTCCTCACGCGCTGAGGCACCGGCCCGACGCTTGGGCTAGTTGTTCGGCGCCTGGGTGGCCGCGGCCGCCGTCTCGTTGAATTCGCTCGCGCGGTCGCGATCGAGCTGCGCCTTGAGCTCGCGCACTTGGCCGAAGAAGGCGCCCTCGCTGCGCAGGCCCGTGAGGCGGAGCGCCGGCGGCAGGAAGTTGCGCAGCAGATTGGTCTGGTCGACGCCGCCCAGCGGATCGAGCTGGTTGACGACGTTCATGGCGATCGCGGCGCCGGCCAGCGCCGACACCACGGCCGCCTTCAGCCACGGCCGCGACGGGCCGATCGCGTAGAGATGCATGAAGACCAGCAAGGCGATCAGGCACCACATGCCGATCGCCTCGTAGGGCGCGAGGCCGCGCCAGGCCAGTCCGAACCCGAACACCGTCACGACGCCGTGATAGAGCCAGTAGCCGACGACTCCCGACAACGCGATGGCGAGGTTGCGCTCGAAGTGGGCTTGGCCGGCGAACACGCGCGACAGCACCGTCCAGCCGGCGGTCCAGCCGAGCACGATGATCCAGAGCCCGAGCATGGGCAGCAGATAGCGCGACGGTTTCGGCTCGGCGGTGTCGGTGAGCCATTCGCCGAGCGGCGCCAGCGCCAGGGTCGCGGCGATCAGGGCGGCGAGCAGGATCCCGTGGCGGGCCTCGGCGCGCGCGGGCCGCTCGGGCGCCACCGGGTGATCGGCGGTGCGCACGCGCAGCCGCGTATTGCCGATCCGGATCGTCCGGTCGTTGCCGAGCGCCACGCGCTCGCGGCGGTGCTGTTCGCGCTCGATGAACAGGCCGTTGAGGCTGCCGAGATCCTCGATGATCAGGCCATCCGCCGGATCGCGCAGGATGCGGGCGTGATGCGGCGCGACATAGGGATCGTCGATCACGACGTCGTTGTCGTAGGCGCGGCCGATCCGAACGACGTCGTCGCCGCAGCGGTGCCGCGCGACGACGTCGCGGTGGCGCGACAAGACCTCGATCCAGACTACTTCGCCCATTGCACCGCCTCGAGCAGCTTCTGGGTCAGCGCGATGCCCGCGTCGTAACCGACCGCCTGAAAATTGAGACGGGAGACCAGGGCGTGCGACGCGCTGTCCTGGGTCACCGCCATGACCCAAATGTCGTAGAGGTCGTTGAACTCGCGGTAGGCGCGCGCGCACCAGCCGACGCGCAGCGCCGGATGATGCGTCGACTGCGAGGCGTCGACGAAGTCCTCGTGGCAGCGGCGCGGGGTGTTCCACTTGCGCGACCAGCCGCCGATCCACGACAGCTGGTTCTGCTGCGACAGGAAGCTGGCGAACTGGAATGCGTTGAGATCGACGCTGCGGATGTAGGAGTGCGTGAAGCTGATCAATCCGGTGGTGAGATCGTTGGCGACGAACAACCGGGTCTCGCTGTTGCAGGTCGTCGCATTGATCGTCGCGCGCGGCTTCGGGACCTGGTCGGAGTTGGTCTGCGACCAGCAGGTGAACCAGGGCGCTGCGCTCTCCGGCGCCTGGTACGGCCCGACCGGCGTCTCGCGAAAGCCGGCGTCGGCCAGGCGCCGATAGAGCGTCGCCTGCCAGGCGGCGAGCTGGGCGCCGACCTCGGCGCGAAAATCCGTCGGCGGCGTGCGGGTTGCCTGGGCGCGCGCCAACAAGTCCGCGGCGAAGCCGCCCGGCACCAGGAAACTGACCAGATCGCTGCCGAGCTGCTTGGCGACGTTGACCCCGACGACTCGGCCGTCGGCCGTGACGGTGGGGCCGCCCGACATGCCGGGATTGATCGCACCGGAGAAGTGCAGGCGCTCGGTATAGCTGCGTTCGACGAGGCCGTTGTGGGTACCTTCGACGATGGTGAACCCGAGATTGAGCGGATTGCCCATCGAGTAGAGCCGCTCGCCCTTCGGCACACCGTCGGGCAGGGCGCGCGTGTCGAACGCGAAGAACGGCGCGCCGCTGCGATCGAGGCGAACCACCGCCAAGTCGTTGGCGAGGTCGATCGCGAGCAGTGCGAGCTTGCCCGTGCTGCCGTCGGCCGCGGTGTATTCGAGGCGGTAGAGCGCCGGCTCGAGCGCGACCTGCGCGACCACGTGGTAGTTCGTGATCGCGAGCCCATCGGCGCTCACCAGGAAGCCGGAGCCGATCAAGGATTGCCGGCCGGCCGCCGCCACCAGGCTGCGGATCTGCAGCAGACGCGGGCGCGCCGCGGCATAGACGTGCTCGGCCGCGGACGACGGCGCGACCGCTGCGTCCGGGCTCGGCACGACCGCGGGCCCGGCGGGCGGTTCCGCCCGTGCGGCCGGCGTCACGGCGGCCAAGCCCATGACGATGGCCGTGCAGAACGACGCGATGGTGCGCAGGGGGCTCACGATGGCGCGAGACGGGAGGGGAACGAGGCGGGGCCGACCGATAATCGAGCTTAGATGGCAAACAGTCTCGAAAGAATTAAGGCGAATGTGGGGCCGGCCGCGGAGTCACGCGAAGGCTCAATCGACCCGCATGCCTTGCAGCCGGATCAGCCCGTCAGGATAGGGCACGAAGCCCTCGACGTGGCGGCTGAGCGCCCACAGCAGCTTGAAGTGATAGAGGAAGAGGTGTGGCCGCGCGTCGAGATAGCGCTCGGCGGCCTGGCGATAGAGCGCGCGGCGCTCGGCCGGCACGGTCGTCGCCTTGGCCTGGTTCAAGAGCGCGTCGAGCCGAGGATCGCAATACTTGCCCCAGTTGAGAAAACCGTCGCAGGCGAGCCAGATCGAGATGTTGGCGTCCGGATCGGCGCGGCCGCTCCAGATCGCCAGCGCCGCCTGGTAGTCGCCTTTCTCGGTGCTGTGCACCATGGTGCTCGCCTCGATCGCCTCGATCTTGATGTCGAAGCCGGCATCGGCGGCCATCGCCTGGATCACCTGTGCGACCTGCATGTCGCTCGAGTTGTTCGGCGTCGTCAGCGTGAAGCCGAAACGGCCGCCGACGGCTTCGGTCAGCAGCGCCTTGGCGCGCGCGACGTCGCGCGCGGGCACCGGGCGCGTCTCGAGCCAGTACGGGCTGCCGGGCGCCAGCGGCTGGTTGCTCGGCACGAACATGCCGTCGAACACGACGCGGTTGAGCGCCACGCGGTCGATGGCGAGCTCGAGCGCTTCGCGCACGCGCGGATCGCGCCCGAGCGGCGTGTCGGCGCGCGACCCGTGCGCAATGTTGATCGACATCGTGTTGTAGCCGAGCCCGGTGGTTTCGACGAAGCGCAGCCGCGCGTCGGCGCGCACCGCCGCGACGTCGGTGGCGGCCAGCCGCTCGATCATATCGAGGCTGCCGGCCTGCAGGTTCACGAGGCGCACGCCGGTGTCGGGGATCGGCTTGTAGACGACCTCGTCGAGCGCGACCGCGCCGGCGTTCCAATAACCGTCGAAGCGGCGCACGACGATGCGGTCGAGCGCCACCCGCTCGGCGAGGCGGAACGGGCCGGCGCACACCGGGTTGCCCTTGCTCGCTTCCGCGAACGCGCTCGGCGCGATCATCATGCCGGCGCGGTCCGACAGAACCGCGAGCAGGGGCGCGTAGGGTTGGCTCAGCACCAGCCGCACCGTCAGGGGATCGACGACGTCGACCGCTGCGACCGGCGCCAGCTCGGCCTTGCGCTTCGACAGCGGATCGGTGCGGTAGCGGTCGAGGTTGGCCTTGACGGCGGCGGCGTCGAGCGGGCTGCCGTCCTGGAAGCGCACGCCGGGACGCAGCGCCAGAACGAGGGACTTGCCGTCGCCACCCCACTCCCATCGCGTCGCCAGCTGCGGCACGAAATTGAGCTGGGGGTCGATGTCGACCAGTTTGTCGCACAGCGCCGCGAACACGATGCGTCCGACGAAGCTGACGCCCTGCGCCGGGTCGAGCACCTCGGGATCGTCCTGCAGACCGATGCGCAAGGCAGCGGCAGATGCGGACGCGCTCGCGAGCAACAGGCAGGCGACGGCAAGCAGGCGCTTCATGGCATCGATCTCCGCGGCGGCGCTCAACTCTGCGGGGCGGCCTCGGAGAGCGGCAAGTAGAATTCCGGCGTGAGGCCGGCGCGGGCGCGCGCGGCATGATCGAACGGCGGCTTCAGGGCGCCCGGAAAGTGCGCGCGCACGAGCGCCTGCCAGGTCGCATCCGGCGCCAGGCCGCGCGCCGACGCGATGCGCACGAACCAGCGCAGGCCGACGCCGACGTGGCCGATCTCGTCGGCATGGATGCGCGCGAGCACCGCGGCGCTCGCATCGTCGCCGACCGCCCGCAGGCGCGCGATCATCGGTGGCGTGACGTCGAGGCCACGCGCCTCGAGCACCAGCGGCACGACGGCGAGCCGCGCGAGCAGATCGTGGCGGGTGGTCAGCGCGGCGTCCCACATGCCGGCGTGCGCCGGCAGATCGCCGTAGCGTGCGCCCAGCTCGCCGAGGCGCCGGCCTACCAGCGCATGGTGCTGCGCTTCCTCCTCGGCGACCGCGACCCAGTCGTCGAAGAAGGCGCGCGGCAGGTCGGGCGCCGCGAAGCGCGCGATCAGGTCCCAGGCGAGGTCGACCGCGTTGAGCTCGATGTGCGCGACCGCGTGCAGCAGCGCCACGCGCCCGGCGAGGCCGCGCGAGATCCGTCGGCGCTTGACCTCGCGCGGCGGTCGCAGCGCCGGCGCGTCGGGCCGCGCCGGCCGGTCGGGCGGCGTCGCGACGCCGATCGAAAGGCGGCCCGCGCGCCACGCGACGGCGACCGCGAGGCTGCGCGCCACCTTCTCCGCCGGATCGGCAGCGGTCAGGATCGCGACGGCCGCGGGCGCGAGCCCGGGGAGCGCGGCGTGCGTCAAGCGCTACAGCGCCTTGACCGCCTTCAAGACCTCCTCGACGTGGCCGGGCACCTTGACCTTGTGCCACTCCTGGCGCACCACGCCCTTGTCGTCGATCAGGAAGGTCGTGCGCTCGATGCCCATGTATTTGCGGCCGTACATGCTCTTCTCGACCCACACGCCGTAGCGCTCGGTGACCTCGCCCTTGTCGTCCGACGCGAGCATGAAGGGCAGCTTGTACTTGGCCTTGAACTTGTCGTGGCTCGCCACGCTGTCGCGCGAGATGCCGATCACGGTCGCGTCGATCTTCTCGAACTTGGGCAGCGCATCGCGGAAGCCGCACGCCTCGGCGGTGCAGCCCGAGGTGTCGTCCTTGGGATAAAAATAGAGCACGACGGCTTTGCCGCGCAGGCTCTTCAGCGAGACCTTGCCGCCGCCATCGGTCGGCAGGGTGAAATCGGGAGCGGTTTTGCCGACGGTCACGGTCATGAGACGGTCTCCTCTGTGATGTGTTTGCGCGCCGCCGCGGCCGGTTCGTCGATCAGTTCGCGATAGGCGGCCGTGACGAGGGTCAGGTGGGCGGCGATGGCCTGCTGCAGCGCGCCGAAGTCGACGCTGTCGGTGGCGCGCGCCAATCCCTGCTTGAGCGTGTTGGAGCTCTGATCGGCCTCGAGCTCGCCGCCGGCGGCGAGCCGCAGAAAGCCCTGCACGGATTGCCACAACCGCGCCGCGCGCGCCAGCGCCGTCGCACGCTCGTTCGACAGGACGCCGTGCCGCGCCAACCGGTCGAGCAGCGCCTCGGTGTTGCCGGTGATCAGGTCGGGATGCGCCGCCGCGTTGCGCAGCAGCAGGTACTGGGCGATGAACTCGACGTCGATCAGACCGCCGCGTCGGTTCTTGACGTCGAACGCCCGCGGGCGCGGGCGCTCGTGCGCGATGCGCTTGCGCATGTCGGCGACGTCGACCACGAGCCGGTCGGGCTCGCGCGGCTGTATCAGCACGTCGCGGATCGCCTGCTCGACGCGATCGGCGAAGCCGGCGCCGTCGGCGGAGGCGGCGATCACGCGCGCGCGGCTGAGCGCCATGTGCTCCCACGTCCACGCCTCGGTGCGCTGATAGCGCAGGAAGCCATCGAGGCTGACCGCGATCGGCCCCTTGTTGCCGGTCGGCCGGAGGCGCATGTCGACCTTGAAGAGCTCGCCCTCGGCGGTCGGCGCGGTCAAGGCCGAGATCAGGCGCTGGCCCAGCCGGCCGAAATAGCTGACCGCGGGAAGCGGCTTGCGGCCGTCGGACAGCGCGTCCTCCGGCCCCGGCTCGTAGATGAACACGAGGTCGATGTCGGACGTGAAGGTGAGCTCGCGCGCGCCGAGCTTGCCGAGGCCGACCACGGCGAACGCGCCGCCCGCGACGTGCCCGTGCGTCTCGGCGAACTGGCGCTCGACCGCCGGCACCAGCGCCGCGATGGCGGCGTCGGCGATGTCGGTCAGCTGGCGCGCGGCCTCCACCACGGCGAGCGCGCCGCGCAGCATGCGGGTGCCGATGACGAACTTGCGGTCGCCGCTCCAGCGCCGGATCAGGTCGAGCACGTCCTGCAGGTCGTCGGCGTCCTGCAGCGTCCGATCGAGATCCTCGCGCAGCGCGGCGGCGTCGGGTGCCGTGCCGGCGAAGCTGTCGCTCAACAGGGCGTCGAGCAGATGCGGGTGGCGGCCGATGTAGTCGGCCAGCGCGGGCGCCGAGCCCATGATCTCGGCGACCCGGTCGAGCTGCTGGGGGTTGCTGTAGAACTGCGCGAACAGCTGGACGCCGGACGGCAGGTTGGTGAGGAAGTTGTCGAACCGGGCGAACGCCAGGTCGGGGTCGCGCTCGCGCGCAAGCGCCGCGAGCAGCGCCGGCATCAGCTCGGTCAGGAGCTCGCGGGCCCGCACGCTGCGCGTCGCGCGCAGCCGGCCGTGATGCCAGCCGCGGATCACCGCCGAGACGCCGCTGGCGTTGCGGAACCCCATCGCCTTGAGGGTGCGGATCGTCTCGGGGTCGTCGTCGGCGCCGGTGAACACCAGGTTGCCCGGCCCCGAGAGCGACGGCGCCTCCTCGAAGAGGTGCGCGTAGTGGGTCTCCACCATGTCGAGCTGGCGGCGCAACTCGATCTCGAAGGCGGCGCGCGAGGCGAAGCCGAGGAACCGGGCGATGCGCTCGAAGCCGTCCGGGTCGGTCGGCAGCCGATGGGTCTGCTGGTCCTCGACCATCTGCAGGCGATGCTCGACCCGCCGCAAGAAACCGTAGGCCGCCTCGAGCGCGTCGACGATCGCGGGGTCGACGCGCTCGGCGTCGGCCAGCGCGTGCAGCGCCGCGCAGGTGCCGGCGACGCGCAGCGACGGATCGCGGCCACCCCAGATCAGCTGCTGGGTCTGCGCGAAGAACTCGATCTCGCGGATGCCGCCATGGCCGAGCTTGACGTCGAGCCCGAACAGCGTGTCGGCGTCGGCGCGGCGATGGGCGTTGATCTGCCGCTTGATCGAATGGATGTCGTTGATCGCGGCGAAATCCAGGTGCTTGCGCCACAGGAACGGTCGCAGGTGGCGCAGAAAGGCCTGACCGGCGGCACGATCGCCGGCGACCGGCCGCGCCTTGATCATGGCCGCGCGCTCCCAGTTCTGGCCGACCGTCTCGTAGTAGGTCTCGGCCGCCAGCACCGAGATCGCCGCGGGCGTCGAGGCGGGGTCGGGCCTCAGGCGCAGGTCGGTGCGGAACACGTAGCCGTCCGGCGTGCGCTCCTCCATCAGCTTGACGAGGTTGCGCACGACCCGGATGTAGAACTGCGTGGGCGTCTGGCGCCCGAAGGCCGCGCGGATCTCGGGCGCGATGCGCTCCTCGTCGTAGAGCACGATCAGATCGACGTCGCTCGAGTAGTTGAGCTCGCGCGCGCCGAGCTTGCCCATGCCGAGCACGACCAGCCCGTCGCGCAGCGCGCCCAGGCGCGCGCGCTCGATCGGCTCGCCCGCGGGCGTGCAGCCGAGCGCGAGGGCGTGCGCGGCTGCGACGTCGAGCGCGGTCTCGGCGAGCGCGCTGAGCGCCCCGGTCACCCGCTCGAGCGGCCAGATGTCGGCGATGTCGGCGATGGCGATGGCGATCGCGGCGCGCCGCTTGGCGCCGCGCAAGGTCTGCATCACGCTGGCGGTCGGCTGCGCGGCCAGATCGTCGTTGATGCTGTCCAGGATTTCGGCAAAGGTGCCGTCGGGACCGCGCAGCGCCAGCGCGCGCGCGGCCTCGATGTCGTAGAGCAAACCCTCGGTCAGATAAGGACTGTTGCCGAAGATGGCTGCGAGCAGGGCGGCGCCGGTCGGGTCCGCGGCGAAATCGCGGGCGAACGCCGCGGCGTCGGCGCCGGCTCGAGCCGCCGCTTCGTGCCAGCGCTCGAGCGCGATCGGCACGCGTTCGGGGTCGCCGGCGTCGGGCAGCGCGCGGATCGCGGACAATAATGAATAGAACGGCATCGCGTCAGGGGCTTACCGGACGACTCTGGGCGCCATGATCCGCGGGTCAACGAAAATCTTCCTGGAGACGCTCGCCGGGCTCGCGGTGGTGGCGGTGCTGCTGGCCGGTCTGCTGGCGTGGCGGCTCAGCGCCGGGCCGATCTCGATCGACGCGGTCACGCACTACATCGAGAGCGCGTTGAGCGACCCGGAGAGCGGCCGGCGCGTCACGATCGGCGCCAGCGGCCTGATCTGGGATCCCGGCGACCACGCCATCGAGGTGCGCGCCGACCACGTCGCCGTGCTCGATGGCGACGGGCAGGCGGTCATCGTCCTGCCCGAAATGACCCTGCGGTTCCACCTGATGGCGCTGCTGCGCGGTGTGTTCGCGCCCAAGGCGATCACGCTCGTGCGGCCGGGACTGACCGTGATCCGGACCGTCGATGGGCGTTGGGAGCTCTCGGCGGTGGCGGAGACCGACGAGGCGCCGCGCGCGCCGCGCAGCGGCGACCTCGAGCAGATCCGCGTGTTCGCCGAGCGCAGCCTGGCCGAGCTCGACGGCTTTCGACTGCTCGACGCCCGCGTGGTGATCGACGATCGGCGCGCCGGCGCGCTCTGGACCGTGCCGCGCCTGTCGGTGGCGCTGCAGCGCCTGCGCGGACAGATCGACGCCGCCGCCAGCCTCGATCTCGATCTCGACGGCACGCTGGTTCCGATGCGCGGCTCCGCGCACCTCGACGCGGGTTACACGCTGGTCGACGCCGACCTGAGCGTCGCCGCGCTGCGCCCCGCCGCGCTCGCGCCGCGGATCGCGGCGCTGAACGACCTGGCGGCGCTCGATCTGCCGTTGAACGGCACGCTGCACTATGCGCGCAGCCTGGCCGACCAGGAGCACGGCGGAACGCCGGGCGGTGCGCGCGAACTCAGCTTCGACCTCACCGGCGAGGCCGGCCGGATCGTCCGGCCCGAGTTGCAGGGCGGCGAACTGCCCGTCACCGGCCTGTCGCTGCGCGGCAGCTACGGCTTCGAGGGTGAGCGGCTGACGGTCGACGAGCTGGTGCTCGGCCTGCCCACGGCCTCGATCACCGCGCGGGCGACCGCGCACGACGTCGGCGGCAACGCGGCGATCGAAGGCACGGTCGCGGTGGGCGCCGTGCCGGTCGACGATTTGCGCAAATACTGGCCGAATCAATTCGGCCACAATGCACGCCGCTGGATTCTCGCGAACATGAGCCAGGGCACGATCCGCGACGCCACGGTCGCGTTCACGGCGCAGCGCACGGGCGACAGCGTCGACGTCGGGCGGCTCGACGGCCAGCTCACCGTCGAGGGCGCACGCGTGCGCTACATGCCCACCCAACCGTCGCTCGACCAAGTGTCCGGGCTGGTGCGCTTCGACGAGCGGCATTTCGACATCGCGGTGCAGAGCGCGCGGCTGCGCGCGCTGAAGGTCGACCACGCCCAGCTTGCCATCACCGGCCTCGAGAAATCCGATCAGCAGATGGCGATCGACGTCGCGGTATCGGGGCCGGTCGCCGACGCGCTGGTGCTGCTCGACCTGCCGCCCTTCGGCTATGTGAGCCGCTTCGGCATCGCGCCGCTCGACGTCACGGGCGACATGACGACCCAGCTGTCCCTGAAGTTCCCGCTGGTCGAGCGGTTGACCTTCGACAAGGTCGACCTGCGCGCGACCGCGGCGCTGAGCGGGCTCGGCGTACCGAAGGTGGTGCGGACGTACGATCTGACCGCCGGCCGGTTCGACCTCAACCTCGACAATGCGGGCATGGGCCTGATCGGCGAGGGCGCGATCGGCGGCGTGCCGGCGCACATCAGCTGGGACGAGCATTTCAACCGCGCCGTGCCGTACCGCCGGCGCTTCGAGCTCGCCGCGACCGTGTCGGACGCGCAGCGTCGCGGACTCGGATTGGCGCTCGCCGACTACATTTCAGGACCCCTCGGCGTGAAGCTCAGCTACACGGAGCAGGGCGACCACCAGGCGAGCCTGGTTGGTGCGCTGGATTTCGGCGGCGCCGATCTCAAGATCGACGACCTCGGATGGCGCAAGCCGGCGGGTCCGCCGGCCACCGGGCGTTTCGAGGTCGGCCTCGTCGACGGACGCCTGGCCACGCTCGAGCACGCCGATCTCGACGGCGGTGGCATCAGCCTCAAGACCAGCGGCGCGTTCGGCGCGCAAGGCGCGCTGGCGCGGCTCGACATCGGCGAGCTCAAGGCCGGGGCGACCGATGCCACGGGTCACGCGACGTGGGCCGACGATCGCATGAGCCTGTCGCTCGCCGGCCGCAGCCTCGATGCGAGCGCGCTGTTCTCGGGCGAGGACGTCGGCGGCAAGCCGCCGCGCGCCATGACGGTGGCGGCGACCTTCGATCGCGTCGTGATCGGGCCCGACCGCGAGATCGCCAAGCTCGTGCTGCACGCCGACAGCGACGGCGTGCGCTGGCGCAGCGCGTCGATGGAGGCGCGCGTCGGCGCCGGCGCCATGACGCTGACGCTCGAGCCCGGCCGCGACGGGCGCGTGCTCGCGGTGCGCGGCGACGATGCCGGCGCGGTGCTGCGCATCTTCGGCATCGCCGACGGCATGAGCGGCGGCCGCCTGCGGGTTGCCGGCCGCTACCAG
>DATJNS010000001.1:0-13737 GCA_035507915.1 Candidatus Sulfotelmatobacter sp. | reverse complement strand
CGGCGCGACCCGCCGGTCAACTACGCCCGGTTGTGCATGGCGTTCGTAGGTGCGCTCGCGCTCACCCGCGGCACGGTCGAGCTCGACGATTTCTCGGCCCAGCGGCTGGCCGATCCCGCGCTCCACGCGCTCGCCGCGCGCGTTGCGGTGGTGATCGACGACAACCCCGATCCCAACGCGCTCAACCCGCAATGCGTCGAGATCGCGCTCAAGGGCGGCGAACGCCATGCGATCGACCTGCCGGCGGTGCTAGGCAGTCCCGACGCGCCGCTCGACCGCGAGCGGCACCTCGCGAAATTCCGCGCCTGCTGGCGCTACGCCGGGCTCGCGCCGGCGGCCGGCGAGGCATTGATCACGCTGATCGACCGGCTCGACAGCCTGCCGAGCACGAGCGCGCTCGTCGCGCTGCTGACGCCGTAGGCTTGGCGCGAATATTGCCTTAACTTGCCGGTCGTGATCGGGCGAGGGAGGAAGCGATGAGGCGTGTGCTGGGAACGGTCGCGACGGCGTGCGCGATGGCGGCGTTCGCGATGGGCGGCGGCGCGTCGGCGGCCGACAAGGTGCACTTCCAGACCGACTGGATCCCGTCGGGCGAGCACGCGATGTACTACGGCGGCTGGGAGAAGGGCATCTTCGCCGACGAAGGCATCGACGTCACGATCACGCGCGGCTACGGCTCGGGCGACACGGTCTCCAAGCTCGCCGGCGGCGCGTTCGACTATGGCGTCGCCGACGTCTCGGCGGTGATGACCGCGCGCGCCAAGCAGAACGTGCCGGTCAAGACCATCGCGGTGATCTACTCCCTGTCGCCGCACTCGCTGTTCGTGCTCAAGAGCTCGGGCATCACGAGCTTCAAGGGGCTCGAAGGCAAGCGCATCGGCATCACGCCGGGCAACAGCCACAAGTTCTATTTTCCCAAGGTCGCCGAGAAGTCCGGCACCGATCCGAGCAAGATCATCTGGGTCAACATGGACGGCGCGGCGATGGCGCAACAGCTGATCGCCAAGAACATCGACGCGGCGCCGTTCTATTCGATCCACTACTACTACATCAACAAGGCGGCCAAGGCGGCCGGCGAGGAGATCGTCGCGCTGCCGTTCGTCAAGGCCGGGTTCGAGATCTACGCCGCCTCGATCGTCGCGACCGACGAGACGATCAAGAACAAGCCCGATCTGACGCGCCGCTTCCTCACGGCCATACGGCACTCGTTCGAATGGGCGAAGGCCAACCCCGAGGAGGCCTGCAAGCTGCACATCAAGAGGAACCCGGAGGTCGCGCTCGACGACTGCACGCACAGCGTCCAGGCGGTGATGACCTTCGTGTTCACCGATCACGAGGCGAAATACGGCTTCGGCAAGGAGTCGCCCGAGCGCCTCGCCGCCACCTTCGACGCGGTCGCCGAGGCGCAGGAGATCCCCAAGACGTGGGACCCGCGCCAGATGATCGACACCTCGCTGTTGCCGCCGAAGTAGGAGACGGCAGGCGCGCTGGGGGCCAGGGCTCTCGTGTGATCGTTCTCGACGGCGTCACCAAGCGGTTCGTCGCGCGCGGCGGCGACGAGGTCGCCGCGCTCGAGGACGTCTCGCTCGAGGTCGGCGCCAACGAGTTCGTCTGCCTGGTCGGCCCGTCGGGCTGCGGCAAGTCGACCTTGCTTCGCCTGGTCGCCGGCCTGTTGGCGCCCAGCCGCGGCACGGTCACGATCGACGGCTCGGTGGTCGCCGAGCCGCGCGCCGACACCGGCATCGTGTTCCAGGCGCCGACCTTGCTGCCGTGGGCGACCGTGCTCGACAACGTGCTGTTCCCGGTCGACATGATGGGCCGGCTCGACGCGGCGGCGCGCGCGCGCGCCCGCGACCTGCTCGAGCTGGTCGGATTGGCCGGCTTCGAGGGCAAGTATCCGCGCGAGCTGTCGGGCGGCATGCAGCAGCGCGCCGGCATCTGCCGCGCGCTGGTGCACGACCCGACCACGCTCCTGATGGACGAACCGTTCGGCGCGCTCGACGCGCTGACCCGCGAGGAGCTCACCATCGAGGTGATGCGCATCTGGACCGAGCGGCCCAAGACCATCCTGTTCGTCACCCATTCGATCCCCGAGGCGGTGCTGCTCGCCGATCGGGTGGTCGTGCTGTCGGCCCGGCCCGGCCGGATCGCCGAGATCGTCAAGGTCGAGCTGCCGCGGCCGCGCGACTTCGACATGGAGGCCCGTCATGAGTTCCAGTCCGCGACCCACCGTATCCGCGAGCTCATCTTCGGCGGTCGACGCGCCCGCACCGCGTAGGGCGCACGCCCCGCGCTGGCTGCCCGAGGTCGCGCAGCCGGTCGCGGCGATCGTCGTCATGCTGGCGCTGTGGGAGCTGGCCTGCCGGCTGTTCAATATCCCGGCCTATCTGGTGCCGCGGCCGACGGCGATCTTCGCCGACACGGCGGCGCTCGCCGGCCCGGTCGCCATCCACACCCTGGCGACCACCAAGACCGTGCTGCTCGGCTTCGCGACCTCGCTGATCGTGAGTCTCCCGCTCGCCGTCCTGCTCACCTCTTCGCCGCTGATCGCCAACTCGATCTATCCGTTGCTGGTGCTGACGCAGTCGATCCCCAAGGTCGCGCTGGCGCCGATCCTGGTGGTGATCTTCGGCTCCAACGAGATGCCGCGCGTCGTCGTCACCTTCCTGGTCGCGTTCTTCCCGCTGGTGCTGTCGATCGTCGCCGGCATCACGGCGGTGCCGCCCGAGCTGATCGAGCTCGGACGCGCCTGCAAGGCGAGCCGCTGGCGCGAGCTGTGGCGCATCCGCCTGCCCTACGCCGTGCCGTTCGTGTTCAGCGGCCTCAAGGCCGCGATCACCCTGTCGGTGGTCGGCGCCGTGGTCGGCGAGTTCGTCAACGCCGACCAGGGTCTCGGCTACCTGATCGTGACCTCCACCGCCTTCTTCAAGGTGCCGCTCGCCTGGGGCGCGCTCCTGCTCCTGTCGCTGCTCGGCATCGTGCTGTTCCAAGCGGTCGTCATCGTCGAGCAGGTGTTCTTCCCCTGGTCGGTCTCGGCCGACAAGCCGACGCTCTGATGCCCCCGCGCGCTCTGCGGTAACATCTTTCGACGACGACACGAGGGACATGCTCCATGGCAGACGCGCGCGCCACCATCATCCGCAACGGCCGCCTGGTCGACGTCGCGAGCCATCGCGCCGATCCGGCCGACATCCTGGTGGTCGGCGACACGATCAAGGAGGTCGGCCGTCCCGGGCTCGCCGCGCCGGCCGACGCGATCGTGGTCGACGCGCGCGATCGCCTGCTGCATCCCGGCCTGATCAACGCGCATACCCACGGCCACGGCAATCTCGCCAAGGGCATGGGCGACCGCTGGACCCTGGAGCTGCTGCTCACGGCCGCACCGTGGATCAGCGGCGGGCGCACGCTCGAGGACAAGTATCTCAGCACCTACATCGGCGCGCTCGAGATGCTCCAGAAGGGCTGCACCGCGTGCTACGACCTGACCGTCGAGTTTCCGGTGCCGACGGTCGACGGCCTCGAGGCCTGCGCGCGCGCCTACGCCGACGCCGGCATGCGCGCGGTGCTCGCGCCGATGGTCGCCGAGCTGACCTTCTTCGAGGCGATCCCCGGGCTGCTCGACGCGATGTCGCCGGCGCAGCGCCAGGCCGTCGAGCGCCTCAAGCTGGCGCCCGGCGAGGCGACCCTGACCGCGATGCGCGAGACCCTGCGCGGCTGGAAGCTCGACCGCGAGCAGGTGCGCCCGGCGGTCGCGCCGACCATCCCGCACCACTGCACCGACGACTTCATGCGCCAGTGCGCGCGCCTGGCGCGCGAGCACGGCGTCGCGCTGCACACCCACGTGCAGGAATCGAAGGCGCAGGTGATCGTCGGGCTGCAGCGCTACGGCAAGACCCCGACCGCGCACCTGCAGGACCTCGGGCTGCTCGGGCCCGACTTCACGGTCGGTCACGGCGTCTGGCTCGACCATGACGACATGCAGCGCCTGGGCGACCACGGGTCGTCGGTCGCGCACAATCCGGGCAGCAACCTGCGGCTCGGCAACGGGCTGGCCGACCTGCGCGCCATGCTCGAGCGCAAGGTCAATGTCGGCATCGGCACCGACGGCGCCAACTGCTCCGACAATCAGAACATGTACGAGTCGATGCGGCTGGCCTCGATGGTCTCGAAGGCGCAGGGCCCCGACACCGACCGCTGGCTCACCACCGAGGAGGTGCTGACCGCGGCGACCGAGGGCAGCGCCAAGGCGCTCGGCTTCGCCGCCAAGCTCGGCCGCCTGGCGCCCGGCTACAAGGCCGACATCGTGTTCCTCGACCTCCACACCGTGAACTGGCTGCCGTTCAACGACGCGGTCAACCAGCTGGTCCACACCGAGGACGGCGCGTCGGTCGACCGCGTCATGGTCGGCGGCCGCATGGTCGTCGAGCGCGGCCGGGTCGTCGGCGTCGACATGGGCGCGCTGGCGCGGCGCGTCGAGGCGAGCCGCGCGCGCCTCGCCGAGGCCAACCAGCCCGCCAAGGCGCTGTTCGACAATGTCGAGCGCGTCGTCAACACCTTCTGCCCCGGCCTCGCCAAGATGCCGTACCACATCGACCGCTGGGGCGGCGGCCACCACGCCCACACGTTCGAGGCGTACGTGAATCGCGCTCGCTGAGGCCGGTACGAGCCGCGCCGTCAGCGCTCCCGGCGCGGATCCCAGGTCACGTGGCGCTCCTCGTTGAAGCCGTCGAGCGCGCTCATCTGCGCGGCGGTCAGCGCGAAGTCGAAGATCGCGGCGTTCTCGACGATGCGCTCGCGCCGTACCGACTTCGGGATGGTGACGAAACCCGTCTGCAGGCACCAGCGCAGGAGCACCTGGGCGGGCGTGCGGTGCGCCTCTCGCGCCACCGCGGCGAGGCCTGGATCGTCGAGCTTCATGCCTTTGGTGAGCGGGCTGTAGGCGACGACCGCGATGTCGTGGGCCTTGCAGAAGGCGACGACGTCGCGCTGCTGGCACCAGGGATGCAGCTCGATCTGATTCACCGCCGGCGCGACCTTGGCGTGGCGCAGCAGCTCCTCGAGATGGCGCACCATGTAGTTGCTGACGCCGATCGCGCGGCAGCGTCCCTCGTCGAGGACCCGCTCGAGCGCGCGCCACGAGTCGAGCCGGCGCTCCGGCACCGGCCAGTGGAGCAGGAAGAGATCGATCTGGTCCAAGCCGAGCCGGCGGTGGCTGGCGTCGAACGCCCGCAGCGCCGCGTCGTAGCCGTGATCGCTGTTCCACAGCTTCGTGGTGACGAAGATTTCGTCGCGCCGCACCGATCCGGCCGCGAACGCGCGCTGCAGCGCCGCGCCGACCTCGGCCTCGTTGCCGTACATGGCGGCCGTGTCGACGTGGCGGTAGCCGGCCTCGAGCGCCCAGCTCACGGCATTCTCGGTCGCGCGGCCGCGGCCCGCTTGATAGACGCCGAGCCCGAGGCGCGGGATCGCGACGCCGCTGTTGAGCGTGATCGTGGCGGAGGCGCTCATGACGACGGCGCGCCCGAGGGGACGACCGCGCGCCCGACGGCGGCGGCCGCGATCACCTCGGGGATGGCCGACGGATTCTGCGGCGCCATGATGTGGGCGCCGGCGACGCCCGGGATGCCCGCAAGCGCCTGCAGGAGCTCGACGCAGATGCGCCGGCCCTCGGCGCGCGGATCGGCCGCCCGGTCGAGCCGCTCGATCAGCGCGTCCGGGATGATCGTGCCGAACAGCTTGTCGCGCATCCAGCGCGCCGAGCGCGCCGACGGGATCGGCGCGACGCCGATCAGGATCTTGAGCCGCGGCAGCAGCCCGAGCTCGGCGAGCCGGGCGGCGTAGCGCCGCACCACGTCGGGGTCGAGGCAGAACTGGGTCTGCACGAAGTCGGCGCCGGCCGCGAGCTTGGCGGCGAGGCTCTGCGGCATCCAGCCGGGCGGCGGGTCGATCGGTATGTCGGCGGCGCCGAGCAGCAGCGGTGCCGCACCCTTGACCTCGGTTCCGGTCGGCAGCCGGTGCTCGTGCCGCAGCCGCGCCGCGGTCTCGAGCAGCACGCGGCTGTCGAGATCGAACACCGGCTTGGCGTCGGGCTGGTCGCCCGCGCTCGGATCGTCGCCGCGCAGCACCAGGATGTTGCGCACGCCGAGCGCCACGGCGCCCATCAGGTCGCTCTGCAGCGCGATGCGGTTGCGGTCGCGGCAGGTCATCTGGAGGATCGGCTCGATGCCGTTGTCGAGCAGCAGGCGCGCCGCGGCGAGGCTCGACAGATGCGCCTTGGCGCCGGCGCCGTCGGTCACGTTCACGGCGGTCGCCAGCCCGCGGAGCGGCAGGGCGCGCGCCAGCAGGTCGGCCGGGTCGGTGCTGACCGGCGGCGCGATCTCCGCCGTGATCACGAACTCGCCCGCTTTGAGCGCGCGGTCGAGCGCGCTCACGGGTGCGTCGGCTGGATCGATCATCGCCGCATTCCAGGGGCGCGGCCGCGCGTCGGTCAACCACAAATGCGCCCATCCGTGCACGCCGCCGCGGTAAGCTCGTGCAAAGCCGAGGAGACGCGCCGATGTCCGAGACGCCGTCCGAGCTTCCGAAGCCCGAGCTCCCGATGCTGGAGCGCCGCCGCATCGAGGCCGAGATCCTGAAGCCGGTCTACGAGACGCTGGTGGCGCGGCTGGGCGAGGCCGCGGCGCGCGACATCCTGGCTGCGGCGATCCGCCAGTCGGCGATCGCGCAGGGCCGCCAGTTCGCCGTCGCGGGCGGCGGCGCGACCGACCTCGACAGCTTCGCCGCGCTGCTGCCGCACTGGACCACGGGCGGCGCGCTCGAGATGACGGTGCGCCGGCACGACGCGACGCATCTCGAGTTCGACGTCACGCGCTGCCGCTACGCCGAGATGTACCGCGCGATGGGGCTGGGCGCGATCGGCCACATCCTGTCGTGCAACCGCGACGGCACGTTCTGCGAGGGCTACGACGACCGTATCAAGCTCGCGCGCACCCAGACCATCATGGGCGGCGCGTCCCACTGCGATTTCCGCTATCGCTTCGAGCCCGCCGCCGAACCGGACAGCCGGCCGGACGAGCGCTGAGCGGCGTTGACTCGGGCCCCCTGCGCGGCCCTAGCATTGAGGTCCGACCACCCGGGCAACCTATGAGGAGCGAGCCATGATCGTCGAAATGCGCACCTACACCTTGAAGCCCGGCAGCACGCCGACGGTCCTGGAGCGCTTCGGCAAGGCGCTGCCCAACCGCGTGAAGCTGTCGCCGCTCGCCGCCTTCTGGACCACCGACGTCGGTCCGCTCAACCAGATCATCCACGTCTGGTGCTACGAGGACTCCGCGACGCGCGACAAGATCCGCGCCCAGTCGACCAAGCTCGAGGGCTGGCCGCCCGACATCCACGAGTTCGTGGTCGATCAGGAGACCAAGATCATGATCCCGGCGCCGTTCTCGCCGCCGCTCGAGCCGCGCCAGCTCGGCGGCTGCTACGAGATCCGCACCTACACCTACAAGCCGCGCTCGATCCCGCACGTGCTGGAGGCGTGGGGCGCCGCGATCGGCGAGCGCACCAAGCTGTCGCCGCTGGTCGGCGCGTTCTACAGCGAAGTCGGCGCGCTCAACCAGTACGTCCACATCTGGGCCTACAAGGATGCGGGCGAGCGGTCGCGCATCCGCGCCGAGGCGGTCGCCAAGGGCATCTGGCCGCCCAAGTCGAAGGTGCCGGACATCCTGGTGAAGCAGCAGAACGCGCTCTGCATCCCGGCGCCGTTCTCGCCGCTGAAGTAGTGTCGCGCGCGTCCCCAACCCTCCCCTCGAGGGTGAGGGTTGGGGGCTAGACTAGCCGCCCTTCGCGCGGTCGGGATCGACGGCGCGCAGCACGAACTCGTCGCTCCACGGCTGGTACTCGCGCCACAGCTGGGCGAGCGCGGCGATCGGGTGGTCGGCCGCGTCGACCCGCAGATCGACCACCGGGAAGCTCTCGGTCGCGACCACCAGCAGCGCGGCCGAGCGCACCGGCGCGTGCTCGCCGCCGGCCGCCAGCCCGGCCTCGAGCGCGCCGACCAGGCGGGCGGCGAGCGGCGCCGCGGTCGCGACCGCGAACGCCTCGGTCATCGCGGGGATCACGTGGTCGTTGGCCAGGATGTTGCCGATCGCGATGCAATCCTGAGCATGCCGCGCGCCGAGATGCGGCTTGACGCGATCGCCCGTATAGGCGGCGGTGCGTCCGGCAGTGTCCATCACCGCGAGCTGGCGCCAGCCGATGTGCGGCGTCGAGGCGACCAGCGCGGCCAGCGCGTCCTCCGCCGTGCAACCGGATGCCAGCAGATCGAGCCCGCGCGGCCCCAAGCGCGGATCGGTGCGGTTCTGCGTCAGCACCGCGCCCGCGCCGGCGCGCGCGAACGGCACGCGGCTGCCGACCGAGATGTTCGAGGTCGAGACCGCGCAGCCGATCTGGCCGGTGCGCGCGCAGCGCCCGATCAACGAGAAGGTCACAGGTGCTGCGCCAGCAGATGGATGGCCATGGCGGCGAGCCCGGACCACCACAGGGCCGCGACGACCACGACGACGATCGCGATGGCGAGATAGAGCCGCCAGGGCGTCGGTTTCTCGGCATAGGGATCGGTCAGCGCGCGCTGGGCGCCGGCCGGCAGATGGGCGACCGAGGTCAGCGCGGTGCCGAACGGGATGTTGACCTTGAGCCGCGTGTTGACCGCCCAGCCCGACGCGTCGAGGATCGGCCCGAGATTGCGGCTGCGCAGCTTGAGGGCGGCGATCAGCATCGACGGACCGGAGATCACCAGGATCACGCCGAGCACCGCGAGCGGCATCTGCCACCACGCCAGATGGAGGAAGCCGGTGACGATCGAGGCGACGGCGGTGCCGATCGCACCGATCGCCAGCCCGATCGCGGCGAAGATGCCGGCGAAGCGCGCGGCGTCGAAGGCTTGCGGCGCCCCCGGCGCGCCGGCAGCGGGCGCCGTTGCTGCAGCGGCCGGCGCCGTCGGTGCGGCAGCGGCCGGCGCCGCGGGCGCGCCGCTCGCCGCCGCGACGCTGCGCGCCATGAGCTGGGTCTGCGCCTGGGCCTGGCTGGCCGCCTGGCGCGCCGCCGCGAGCTTCTGCGCCTGTTCGGCGAGCATGCGGGCGGCCTGCTTGTAGGGCAGGAAGAAGGCCTGCGCCAGGCTGATCGGGTGCTCGACGATCTTGACGATGCTGGCGTCCCAGTCGCGCCCCTTGCGGTCGTAGAACACGCCGTTGCGGCCGACCCTCAGGTTGTCGGCATCGCCCGCCGTGAAGGCGGCCGCGATCGTCATCTTGTCGGCGCCGCGCGTGCACTGGCAGTAGGCGAGATAGACGCGGCTCAAGGTCGCGAGCTGGGCATGCTTGGTCTCGTCCTCGACGCGCACGCACAGCTCGCAGCTGCGGGCGTCGAGATAGAGCGTGCCGGCCTGGAACATCGCCTTGCCGTTGCGCGTGTAGAAATCGCGGAACGACACGACGTTGTTGAGCAGCGGCGCCAGGTCGCGCTGGAAGCGGATCAGCTTCTCGACGTCGGAGATCGCGTTCATCTCGGGCTCGAGCGCGCGGTCGCGCGCGATCAGCGCGTCGACCTGGGCCTTGGCGGCGGGATCGGCGAGCGCCTGAATGCGCGCGATGCCGAGCGGCTCGAGCGCGGTCGCCGGCTTGCGGGCGAGCCAGTCGCGGTAGGGCGCGAAGCGGGCCTTGATGGTCTCCCAGTCGCCCTCGCTCAGTGTCGTGCGCTCGCCCAGCAGCGGCGCGACGATGTCGCGCCGGAAGCGCGCGACGGTGCCGGCCCAGGCGGGGTTGATGCCGTCCTCGAGCGGCAGCGCGCGTCCAGCCTCGATGCGCGCCAGCGGCAGCAGGCGCAGCTCGCTCGTGTCGGCGTCGACCGACGCGGCCGCCAGCGCCTCGTAGGCGGCGAGCGGCGGGTTGAGCGCATCGCCCGCGCGCGGATCGAAGCGCGCCAGCCGACAGCGCGTGAAATAATCGTCGAGCTTGTCGGTCAGCGCGCTCAAGCTCTCGGCGAGCGTCTCGGTGCGCTCGCCGAGCGGCAAGAGTTCGCCGGCGCGCGTGGTCGCCTCGGCGCGCCACGCCGCATAGCTCGTCGCCTCGGCGAAGAACCGGTCGGACGTCGCCTGCGACGCGCCGGGCCGGCCGCTGCGGTCGGTCTCCGCGCCCATGCAGGCGACGATGTCGGCGAGGGTCGCACGCGTCGCGTCGTCCTCGGCCGCCTCGGGCGGCACGATGCCGTCGCCGTTGAACGCCGAGCCGTCGTAGATCGTCTCGATCGACGCGGCGTCGTCGAGCGAAATCTCGGCGTCGTCGCCCCGGCCCAGCATGCCGAGGATGGTGCGCGCCGACGCGAGCAGGCGCTTGCCGTCCGGCGTGTCGCTGAGCTCGCCGAGCGCCAGGGTCTGCCGCCCCTTGATCAGCACCTCGGGGTCCTTGAGCAGGCCCACGGTCCAATCGACCGCGGCGATCAGGTCGGGCGCGCGGATGCGGCCGTCGCGGTCGGCATCGATCAGGTCGAGCGTCGCGGCGTCGAACTCGATGCCGCGCGTCGGGCAGGCGAGCGCGACCCACAGCTTCTGGTCGAGCTGGCCGAGCGCCGCGATCTCGCGCCCGGTGTCGAGCCGCACCTGGTCGAACCCGCCGGCGCGGAAGAAGCGCCAGACATGCTTGGCGCGGGTCTCGTCGGTGCGTTTCATCCCGCCTCCTGCTCGCGCGGCCCGCGATTATCGCCGAGGCCGGCGCCGGTTCAAAGGATGGCGGCCCGATTTTGTGACCGGGCGGGCACGCCGGCGAAAATCCGCGGCATCGAATCGGCCGCGCGCTTGCGTGCTCCGGCGCTTTCGATTACCCAGCCAACGATGCCCCATTACCGGTACGAGCGCGCGCTGGGCGGCATCGTCGCGGGAGTCGACGAGGTCGGGCGCGGGCCGCTCGCCGGTCCGGTGGTGGCCGCCGCCGTGATCCTGACGCCGGACGCCCTGCCGCGCCGCCTGCTGGGCGCGATCGACGATTCAAAAGCCCTGTCCGCCGAGGAGCGCGAGAAGATCGCCGCCAAGCTGTGGGCGCGTGCGGCTGCCCGGGACGGCGTGATCGCCGCCGTCGCGGGCGCCAGCACCGTCGAGATCGAGCGCATCAACATCCTGCAGGCGAGCCTGCTCGCCATGACGCGCGCGATCGCGCGGCTCGCGCTGGCGCCGACCGCCGTGCTGGTCGATGGCAACATCCTCCCGGCCGCGCTGCCCTGCCCGGGCCGCGCCGTGGTCGACGGCGATGCCAAGAGCCTGTCGATCGCCGCCGCCTCGATCCTCGCCAAGGTCACGCGCGATCGCCTGATGACGCGGCTTGCCGTGCGCTATCCGGCCTATGGCTGGGAGCGCAACGCCGGCTACGGCACGCCCGAGCACACGGCCGCGATCGCCGCCGCCGGGCCCTGCCGCCACCACCGCTTGGGGTTCGCACCCTTTCGTAACACAACATATTAAGATCATCCGATAAGATATTGAGTCGATTATAGAAAACCTTGACGGAGAATCGCGGGTCGCGCCATCATTGCGGCCATGAAGAACCCTCCCGCCGCTCCGCCCGCCGCGGTCATCGACGTGCCGTTCAACCAGGTCATCGTCGACGACTGCGTCGCCGCGATGGCGCGGTTGCCCGGCGGCTCGGTCGACCTCGTATTCGCCGACCCGCCCTACAATCTGCAGCTCCGCTCGGACCTCCGGCGGCCCAACCAGTCGGTGGTCGACGGCGTCGATGCCGACTGGGACAAGCTCGGCAGCTTCGCCGAGTACGACCGCTTCACGCGCGACTGGCTGTGCGCCTGCCGCCGCCTGCTCAAGGACGACGGCACGATCTGGGTGATCGGCACCTATCACAACATCTTCCGGCTCGGCGCGCTGCTGCAGGACCTCGGCTTCTGGATCCTCAACGACGTGATCTGGCGCAAGACCAACCCGATGCCGAACTTCCGCGGCCGGCGCTTCACCAACGCGCACGAGACCCTGATCTGGGCCGCCAAGTCGGAGCATTCGCGACATCTGTTCAACTACGCGGCGTTGAAGACGCTCAACGACGATCTGCAGATGCGCAGCGACTGGCTGATGCCGCTGTGCACCGGCCCCGAGCGCTTGAAGCAGGACGGCCGCAAGCTTCATCCGACCCAGAAGCCCGAAGCGCTGCTGCATCGCATCCTGCTGGCAGCCTCGAAGCCGGGCCAGCTCGTGCTCGACCCGTTCTTCGGCACCGGCACCACCGGCGCGGTCGCCAGGCGCTTGCGCCGGCGCTTCATCGGCATCGAGCGCGACGCCGACTACGCCGCGGCGGCGCGCGCGCGCATCGCCGCCGTCCTGCCGGCGCCCGACGAGGCCGTGACCGTCACGACCTCGGCGCGTGACGAGGTGCGCGTGCCGTTCGGCGCCCTGATCGAGCGCGGGCTGATCCAACCGGGCGAGACGCTCGTCGATCCCGACCGGCGCTATGCCGCGCGCGTGCGCGCCGACGGCAGCCTGATCTCGGATCTCGCGCGCGGCTCGATCCATCAGGTGGCGGCGGCCGTGCAACACCTGCCGGCCTGCAACGGCTGGACGTTCTGGTGCGTGCTGCGCGACGGCACGCCGGTGTCGATCGACCGGCTGCGCCAGGAAGCGCGCCGGACGATGGTGGGCGCCTCCTGACGCCGGGATGGGCGCCCTCGCCCATCGAATTGCGCTTTGATAGGCCAGATGCGATCGCCGCGGCGACGCGGGCGCCGGTTCGCGCGTTACCCGGCCGGATGCGACATCCGCCTTGCTTTTGCCGGATTGGCCCGCAATAAGCGGACGGGTTAACTGGAGGAGCAAACGGTGCGACGAGCCGCGGCGTTCGGCGGTTTGGTCGGCGCGATCCTGCTGATCGGCTTGCCGGCCGCCGCGCAGGACGCTCAGGACGCGCGTGGGCTGCAGGATCGCTTGCAGCGCCTCGATCGCGCGCTCGCCGCCTTGCAGCAGCAGGTCTATCGCGGCGGCGGCGGCACGCCCCCGCCGGGCACGCTCCTGCCGCCGCCCAGCGATGCCGGCGCGGCGGCCGCGGGCGGCCTGCAGACGCGCATCCAGCAGGCGCAGAATCAGCTGCGCCAGACCAACGGCCAGCTCGAGGAGATCAACTTTGCGGTCGGCGACCTGCGCCAACGCCTCGATCGCCTGGCCACCGACTTCGACACGCGCCTGAGCGCGCTCGAGAAGGCCTTCGCCGCGCACCCGCCGGCGGCGGCTGTCGCGACACCGGCGGCCGCGCCGGGCGCCGCGGCACCACCCGCCAAAGTCGCCGCCGCGGCGCCGCCGCCCGTCAAGCTGCCCAAGGGCACGCCGAAGCAGCAATACGAGTTCGCCTTCGATCTCCTGAAGCGCAGCGAATACGCGCAGGCCGAGCAGGCGATGAAGCAGTTCGTCGCCGCCCATCCCAATGATCCGCTGGCGAGCAGCGCGCAATTCTGGCTCGCCGAGACGTACTTCGTGCGCAACGATTTCGCCGATGCCGCGGCGGCGTTCCTCGCCACCTACCAGAAGTATCCCAAGAGCGACAAGGCGCCCGACTCGCTGCTCAAGCTCGGCGAATCGCTGGCGAAGCTCAAGAAGACCAAGGAGGCGTGCGCCGCCTTCGCGCGGTTTCAGAGCGAGTATCCGAAGGCGAGCGGGGCCCAGCGCGGACGCGCCGCCGACGAGCGCCAGCGCCTGAA